>DASQDV010000387.1:0-3069 GCA_035633995.1 Pyrinomonadaceae bacterium
GTGTTTCTGCACGCACGAGTCGAACAGCTATTACCCCAGCCTGCCGTTCAACCCGAAGCACTTGATCCAGATCAAGCGGCTGGAGCGCGAGATGAAGAAGTCGCGCAAACAACTCGAACGCGAAGAGGTGCAGGCCGAGGGAGCGGCGGATAAGATTCTCCTATAATATGTTTATTCCCCCAGAGTAAGCTTGCGTTCCCCATTGAGAGCTTTTAACGTGCGGCGTGCCGCCTCAGAGGAGCAACAATGGATGAGGAAACCGGATTCGACGAAGTCCTGACGTGGCTGCGGAAGGAGGCCGAAGACTATATCCGTTCGAAGTTTGACCGGATGCCTCCTGTAATCATTAAGTGCGGCGAGCACCTGCAAGACTCGGACATCGATGCGCTATACACTCGCTACACGCGGGTCATCGAATTTGCGCCCCATTTTCTTGCCGCGTGTACGGACGCAGGGAAGCCTATCTGGAAATGGGCGCTCAAAAATGTGCTTCTACATGAACTCATTCATGCGTGGGTTGACTGGATAGGCGAGTGGACGGACGAATCGGACGGCCACAACGAGGTGTTTTTAAGAAAGGCCTTCCAACTGGGTCTTACCCTTACGGGGACTTTGAACAAGTACCCCAGAGCAGAGAGTATTTACTTGATGTTAGAGGCAGAAGCCAGAGCTGCTCACTGGAATGAGATTAACCGGAAGATGAATCTGGGAACCGGGTCTATCTTTTCACATCTCAAAGAAGGAGATGTGGATGCCTTTTCCAACTACCCCCTGTTCGTCGGAGCGTGTTGAACGGGTTCGACCACGTAGAAACTTACAGTGGCCGACGTTAACTAGTTCGGTGTACGCAAATTATGTTTAGAGCGCGCGTTCCGAAAATTCTGATCATCTCGTCCGACACGGGCGGCGGGCATCGCTCTGCGGCGGTGGCGATTGCGGCGGGCTTGCAGAAGTTCTTCGCGGGCAACTCTTACGCCGTGCGCGTGGTGCGCGCGATTGAAGAGTCGCATTCGATCTCGGCGCGGCTCGTCAATGTTTACAACTGGGTGCTCAGGAACAAGCAACACTGGATGAAGTATCTCTTCTGGGCGGTCAACCGTTTTCGCCCGGAGACGCGCGAGTTCTTCTACCGGCGCAGCGTCGGCTACGTCAACGAGTTGTTCGAGCGCTGGTGTCCGCACGTCGTCGTCAGCGTGCACCCCCTGACGCAGCACTTCATCGGGCGCGTGCTCAGGGAATTGAAACTCGCCGACAAGGTTCCGCTCGTGACGGTCGTGACTGACCCCTGCTACGGCTTCTGGCGCGGCTGGGCTTGCGACGACGTGCGGCTCTACCTGGTGGCGGGCGAAGAGGCGCGGCAGCAGTTGATCGATTACGGCGTCGCGCCGGAGAGGATCAAGATTTCGGGAATGCCCGTCCACCCGAAGTTCGATCTGCCCGACGAACTGGCCGCGCAGGCCGCACGCAACGCGCTCGGACTCGACCCGCAGAAGTTCACCGTCTTCGTCAACGCGGGCTGGGTCGGCGGCGGCAACATCCCGGAAATTTTCCGCGAACTCGTGCGCGGCGACCTCGACGTGCAGGCCATCTTTCTCGCGGGCAACAATCAGGAGTTGCGCGCCGAGGCCGAACGCATGGCGGCGAGCGCGAAGTTTCCGGTGAAAGTGATCGGCTATTCCGAGCACGTCGAACAATTGATGCAGGCCGCAAACGTCATGATCTCGAAACTCGGCGGCCTCACCACCTTTGAAGCGATGGCCTGCCGCGTCCCCGTCATCGCCGACGCGACGACCGAGCCGATGCCGCAGGAGGCGGGCGCAGCCACTCTGTTATCAAAACGCGGCGCGGGCGTTCTGCTCAAACGCGCGAGCGACATCGTGCCCGCAGTGCGCCGCATGGTGGAAGACGCGCGTTACTACGCGGCGATGCGCGCGGCCACCGCCGGGCTCGCCATCCCGCATTCGACGCGACGGATCGTAGAAGAGATTACCGCGCTGATTCCCGCGCCCGTGCTGGCGGAAGAGGAACGCGTGGCGGTTGACGCGCGAATCGCTTAAAGGTGCGCCGCGCGTTGGCGCATGCTTCAGCAAGCCGAAAGCGCGAGCCAAGTTGACGCCCGCACGTTGTTCGGGCTTTAATTCAGTATTCCACACATCTCGCCCGCTCCGAGTAAAAAGGAAGCGGGCTTTTTTGGAGAGCGGCCAAGTTGACTCTTTTGCTGGAAGGGAAACGAGCGTTTATTTCGGGCGGCACGCGCGGCATCGGCGCTGCGATGTGTGAAATCTTCGCACGCGAGGGCGCAGACGTGGCCTTCAATTACCACTCGCGCGAAGACCTCGCCGAACTTATGTCGCAAAAGATCGGCGCGCACGGCAGGCGCGCGCACGGGTTCAAAGTTTCCGTCACGGATCGTCTGGGCATGAAGCGCCTGACGCGCCAACTCGTAGAGGAATGGGGCGGTGTTGATATTCTCGTCAACAATGCGGCGATCAACCGGGGCGACAATTTTGCCACGACGACCGACCGCGCGTGGGACGAAGTGATCGGCACAAACGTGGGCAGCCTCTTTGCCGTGACCAAGCCGATTTACAAGCAGATGATCCGCCAGCGCAGGGGCGCGATTCTCAACATCACCTCCATCGGCGCGATCCGTTCGCTGCCGACCTCCGTACACTACGCCACCTCGAAGGCCGCGATGATCGGCTTCACCAAATGCCTTTCGCGCGAGGCCGCCAACTTCAACGTCTCCGTCAACGCCATCGCCGCCGGAATCTTCGACACCGAACTCGCGCACACGCTGCCGCCGCACCTCCTGGAGATGCACAAGGGCTGGTCGCCGCGCGGGGAACTGGGTCGCCCCGAAGAACTCGCAGAGTTCGCCGCCTTCATGGTCAGCGACCGCAACAGTTTTATGAACGGCGAGATCGTCATCATAGACGGCGGTTCGGTGACGTAAGCCATAACTTTTTTCTAACGAGCCAGCATTTTCCTCCCTGCACCGCCCGTGTCAGAGACGCGTGCGGTATCGGGCGTCTGTTATCGAGCGAAGAACCCGCCCGATACCGCAGG
>DASQDV010000388.1:0-6918 GCA_035633995.1 Pyrinomonadaceae bacterium
GTGCCAGGAGCCATGCCAGTTGCGTAGCAGGATGTCTGCGGGCGAGTGTTCGTCCGCGATGGTCTGCTCACAGAGCACGTCGAGGTAGGGCAACTCTTCGGGGGCGATGCGGCGCAAGCCTTCGAGCGCGAGCGCGATAGATTCTTTGGCGAGCGCGAGCACGTCAACGCCAGCCGCGCGTGCCCCCAGAGCGTCGCGTGCGACGGATGCGCGCAGGGCGAGCGCGTCCGCGCCGTTCAGATTCGGCGCGAGGCGAAGGGCACAGTCGAGCGCATCGGCATCGTAGAGCAAGCCTTTCCAGTAGGCTTGAAAGGCGAGTGCGTGTGCGAGCGAGCCGCAGTCTGCGCTGCGCAGTTCGAGATGCTGTTTGAGGCGCGCGTCGGTGAAGATGGTGGTCAGGTGATCCGCCCAGTCGCCGAAGACGGGCGCGAGCGCGGGGCATCCGCCCGCGAGGAAGTCGCCGAACTTCATGCCCGTCGGCGCATCCGTGTAACGCCCGTCGCGCTGCGCGAAGAGCATGGGCACGTCGAGCGCGTAGGCGACAAAATCGGCGGGCGAGAAAGAGTTTTCGCTGAGCGCGGGCGGCGAGATACATGCGCGGTCGGCATCCGTCGAGAGCCACGCGGCGGCGCGCGTGGACTTGTAGCCGGAGGGGCGGCCATTCTCGAAAGGCGAGTTGGCGAAGATGGCCGTCGCGATGGGCGCGAGGCGATTGCCGACGAGAAACTTTTTCGCGAGGTCGCCCTCGTCGCCGTAGTCAATGTTGGTTTGGACGGCGCAGGTGCGCGTCATCATGTCCCACGCGCGCGCGCCGCGCGTCGCCAGATAAGGGCGCATCACGTCATAGCGCATCTTCGGAAACCACTGCTGCTCGTCAATCGTGCGCAGCGGGTCGAAGCCGACGGCGAGGAAGATGAAATTTTCCGCTCCGGCGATTTCGCCGAGTCGCGACAGGTAGCGCGTGATTTCGCGTTCTACATCGCAGAGGCTTCGTTGCGGCGCACCGGAAAATTCGATCTGCCCGCCCGGTTCGACCGTCAGGCGGTTCATCTGCCCGGCGTTCGCTTCGACGACGGTGCGCCCCTCGTAGACGAGATCGTCGGAGGACGGCGCGAAGCCCGCGAGCACGCGCTCGACCTGCGACGGGCTGAGACGCGCCATTTCACGCCGCGCGTCGTAACCGAAGAGTTCAAACTCGATGCCGCACATCCACTCGGCGGCGGGCTTGGCGCCGCGCCGCAGGTTTTCCTCGAAAAGCGTCGCGGATGAAGGCGTGACCGCATCGGTCAGGAGCGGGAAGCCGCCGCGCGCTTGCACGTCCGGCGCGTCGCCCGTCGCGCAACCGCTGCTGCTGCTGCTGCTGTCGCTGCCGGTGCTGGCCGCGCCTTCGATGAGTCGGTCGTGAGTCATACGTGAACCGGGAATCCTCAAGCGCGCGCGACGAAGAGATTGTTGCTGAAACGTCCCGCCTCGTCCGTCCAACGGCGTGCGCATGTGAAGCCTGTGCGTTCGGCCAGCGCGTCGAGTTGCGAGGCGTCGTACTTGTAAGAGTTTTCCGTGTGGATGCGCTCGCCTTCCGCGAAGGTGATCTCCATGTCGAGCTTCGGGAGCGCGACGACCTGCGCGAATTGGCTCTCGATGTAAATTTCGACGCGTCCCGCCGCTTCGTCGTAGGCGGCCACGTGGCGGAAAGCGCGCAACTGGAAATCGGCTCCGAACTCGCGGTTGAGGCGCACGAGTTGGTTGAGATTGAAGGCGGCGGTGATGCCGAGCGCATCGTCGTAGGCGGCTTCCAGCGTTGCACGATCTTTCTTCAAATCAGCGCCGAGCAGCAGGCCGTCGCCTTCGCGTAGGATGGCGCGCAAGCGTCTTAAGAATTGCTCCGCGCCGTCGCGGTCGAAGTTGCCGATGTTCGAGCCGAGAAAGAGCGCGAGCAGATGTTCGGTGCGCGCATCGCGCTCGCCGGCGAGACGCGTGAGCGCGGTTTCGTAATCGCTGGCGTAAGCCTCTATGCGAAGCGCGGGATAAGATTGGAGCAGCGCGTCGGCGGAGGCGGAGAGGGCGGAGGCGGAGATGTCAACCGGCATGTAGCGAAGCGCGGGCTGGCGTTTGAGAAGTGCTTCGATGATGCGGCGCGTCTTCGTCGCGCTGCCGCTGCCGAGTTCGAGAAGCGCGAGCGGGGCGTCGCCCACAGCAGCGAAGTTGACGATCTCGTCGGCGTGGCGGGCGAGAATTTCGTTTTCGGCGCGCGTCAGGTAATACTCCGGCAGCAGGCAGATGGCGTCGAAGAGCAGGCTGCCGAGTTCGTCGTAAAAATATTTGGGGTAGAGTTGTTTCGGGGTCGAGCGCAAGCCTGTCGCGACATCGCGTGCGAAGGCGGCGCGTGCGTCTGCCGTGTCGAGTTGATGGAGGCGCAGGCGCGAGGCGCGTGAGTCGTCGGCAGTGGGCGGCATCGTCGTCGGGTTATCTTTCGCTTAACGTTTGCGGGGCGCGTCTGCTGCTGCTGAAGAATCGTAAAGCTGCCGGTTGATAGGCCGCCCGCGTTCGTCTCTTTCGCGTGCTATCATAACGCGTCAAAGTTCACTGTCAACCGATAGCGCCGAACAAATTTCAGGTTTCAAGTTTCAGGCGTCGGCCTCTGAGTTGGTTCGGTCTTTAACTCGAAACCCGGAACTCGAAACTGATCATAAAATAACGATGACGGAGCAGGCTGAACAACTCGCGAAGATGTTTGAGGCGACGCGCGCCGTGACGCTTCGCTTGTTCGACACGGCGGCGCGCGAGGCGGATTTGCACGAAAGTCCGGGCGGAGGTTTTCGCCCCGTCATCTGGCATCTGGCGCACATCGGCGTCTTCGAGGCTTACTGGATTCTGCAAAAGGCGAAGGGCGACGACGCGCCCGACGCGCGCTACGAACGCATCTTCGACCCCATCGCCACGCCGCGCGAGAACTCGAAAAATCTCCCCACGCGGCGCGAGATGGAGGACTACCTGGCGCGCGTGAGAATCGCGACGCTTCAATATCTCGACGAAGCGCCGTTTGACGACAAAGGCGCGTCGGCGGCGTCGCCCCTCCTGCGCAACGGTTACGTCTTCCAACTCGTTCTCGAACACGAGCGGCAGCATCAGGAGACGCTGGCCTACCTGTTACACATGCTCGACCCCGCCAAGAAACGGCGCGCGCCGCTCAACGATTCGCACGATGCGGCTGCGCCGCTTGAAGTCGCCGCGCGCGCCGCGCGCGAGATGGTCGCCGTTCCGGCGGGCGAGTTTCAAATGGGCGCGACGTGGGACGTGTTCGCCTACGACAACGAACTTCCCGCGCACACCCTTTCGCTCCCCGCTTTCAAAATTGATCGGCTGCTCACGACGAACGAAGAGTACGCGCACTTCATCGCAGAGCGCGGCTACGAGCGGCGCGAGTGGTGGAGCGAAGAGGGCTGGCAGTGGCGCGAACGCGAAAACTGGAAGCACCCGCTTTACTGGTCAGAAAGTCCTGACGGCGGGCGTTGGAGCGAGCGCACGATGTTTGAAGAGGGTGCGCTGCGCCCGCAGCATCCGGTGGCGGGCGTGAGTTGGTACGAAGCGGAAGCCTACGCGCGCTTTATGGGAAAGCGTCTGCCGACGGAGGCCGAGTGGGAAAAGGCCGCCTCGTGGGACACTCGCGGAGAGCGCAAACGCATCTACGCGTGGGGCGACGGCGCGGCCTCGCCCGCGCACGGCAATTTCGATCTGCGCCTGTGGGACACCACTCCGGTCGGCTCGTTTCCGGCGGGCGCAAGCGCATATGGTTGTCTGGACATGACGGGCAACGTCTGGGAATGGACGAGCGACCCGTTCGCCGGTTACGCGGGCTTCAACGCCTACCCTTACCCCGAATACTCCGAAGTCTGGTTCGACGGCGACCACCGCGTCCTCAAAGGCGGCTCGTGGGCGACGCACCCTTCAATCCTGCGCACCTCGTTTCGCAACTTCTTCCGACGCCACTTCCGCATCGCCTTCGCCGGAATCCGCCTCGCCGCCGCCTTTGACTAAGCTGCCTGCAAGTCTGTGCAGCACGCGGAGCAGCGCGTGGCTTTGAGCGGGATGGTCGAGAGGCAATGCGGGCAGTCTTTCGTCGTCGGCGCGGCGTCGGTCGCCTGTTTGCTCTTGAGGCGGTTGACGTAGCGAATGATGAGGAAGACGACGAAGGCGACGATGAGGAAGGTGACGATGTCGTTGATCAGTTGGCCGTAGGCGATGACGGGCACGCCGTCGGCACGGGCGGCGGCGAGGCTCGCCGGGCGCGGCTTGTCCGAGAGGTTGATGAAGAGACCTGCGAAGTCTACGCCTCCGAGCAGCAGGCCGATGGGCGGCATGATGATGCCGTCAACGAGCGTGGTGATGATCTTGCCGAAGGCGGCGGCCATGATCACCGCGACGGCCAAGTCCATCACGTTGCCGCGTTTGATAAATTCCGTGAATTCTCTGAACATCTTTCTGCCTCCGAAGTACCCGAAAGGTGCGCGCCGGGCGGACGGGAGAGTTAAAGGTCAAGCGGCGTGGTTTCTATTGTATTTATACGGCAAAGTCAACGGGAATCCGTCAGGCGCGGCGGCGTCCTGTTTGGCTTTCCGCGCCGCCTTCCATTAAACTCCCGACAGCCTCGGCGAAATTAACAACTTCCGTCTTCCCTAAAGGTTTGATGAGTGAACTTCGAGAACAACGCTGGTCGGTCGTGAGCGAACGCGGCTGCGAAGCGTCGGGCGTGAACTACGACGAGGCATCACAACTCGTGCGCCGCCTGCGCGCAGACAAAGTTCATGGCCTCTGCGTCATCAGCGACGAGGCCGCGCGCCGCTACAACTCAAACAACAACGGCGCGACGACGGCGACGACAGCCGAAGCCAAACCCGCCGCGCCGCCCGCTAAACGGCGCGCCCCCCGCCGCAAAAGCGCGAAACTTTCCTGACCCAATTCAATAGCCGGAGAAACTTTCTCACGCACGCACGCGGAAGTCCGCGACGAGCGGCAGGTGATCTGATGCGACGAGCGCGGTGAGACTTTTATGCAGCGTGAGTTGTTCGAGTTCGAGCGCGGGGTCGAAGTAGATGTGATCGAGGTGGACGAGCGGGAGCGCGCCGGGATAGGTGCGCGCCCGGCGCAGGTGCGTGCGCACGTCGGCGCTCTCAAGGTGTTCGGTCAGGAGGCGCGTCGCCAAGCCTTTCGTCCATTCGTTGAAGTCGCCGAGCACGACGCGCGCGCCCGTCAGTTCCGCGTTGCCCAGTATCCGTTCGCCGACGAGTTGGCGCGCCTGATGGCGGCGCTCAATATAGGCCGTGCCGAGATGCACGTTGAAGAGATGCAGCAGGCGATGCGCGCCGCCGCGCCCCGTCTCGATGTCCACGCGCAGGCAGCCGCGCCGCTCGCGCCCGCGCCACGTGATGTCGTAGTTGTGTACGTGTTGCCAGGGCAGGCGGCTGAGGATGACGTTTCCGTAAGCGCCGCCGCTGAGACGCCGGTTCTCGCCGATGCAATACTCGTAACCGAGTTCTTCGGCAATGAAGCGCGCCTGATCCATCTCGCGCGCCGCGCCGCCCACGCTCAACACCTCTTGCAGCGCGATGATGTCCGCGTCCACCTCACGCAACACCGATGCGATGCGCGCCGGGCGCACGCGCCGGTCGAGGCCGCGACATTTATGCACGTTGTAAGTGACGATACGCATGGAGCAGATGCTAGATGTCAGATGCTGGATGTTAGTTATTGGATCGTCAGTTAAAGGCTGACACTGATTTTGACTGACATCTAACATCCAGCATCTAACATCTGCCTTACTGTTGTCTCTCCAACAGCATCCCGAACAGTTCGTGGATGCGCTCGAAGATGGAGCGGCGTCGCCATTCTTCGTAGGAGACGGCGCGGCTGTCGGCGAGGTCGCGCTCGAAGTCTTCCGTGATGCGCGCGGCCAGGCGGGTGTCGAAGGCGGCGAGGTTGACTTCGTCGTTTAAGCCGAACGAGCGGTTGTCGAAGTTGGTCGAGCCGATGACGCTCCACTTGCCGTCGATAACGAGCGTCTTGGTGTGCATCATCGTCGGCTGGTATTCGTAAATCTTCGCGCCCGCCGCAAGCAGGTCGCCGTAGAGGCGGCGGCTTGAGTTGCGCGTCAGCGCGTGGTCGCTCTTGATGCCGGGCACGATGATCTGAATCTTGACGCCGCGTTCGCGTATGGCGCGCACCATCTCGGCGCGCGCGCTGCGGTCGGGCAGAAAGTAGGGCGTCGTGACGAGGATGCTCTCCTGCGCAGAGGCGAGGAGCATCTGGAAGAGTATGCGTGCGCGCGTCGAGCGCCCCGCCGAGGGTGAACTGTTGACGACGAGCGAGGACGTGTGCCCCTGCGGGTCGCATTCGGGGAAGTAGTCTTTGTGCGCGAGAATCTCGCCCGACGCTTCGAGCCAGTTCTCCGCGAACGTCGCCTGTAGGTTCGCCACCGCCGTGCCCTCGACGCGAAACATCGCGTCGCGCCAGCGCGGGTGTCCTTTGACCGGATAGCGCCAGTGGTCTGCGAAGCCCGCGCCGCCGATGAAGCCGACGCGCCCGTCAATGATGATGAGTTCGCGGTGCGTGCGGTTGTTGATGCGCGGCAGCGTGTACCATTTGAACGGGTGATACCAGCAGACGCGCCCTCCGACAGCGCGCAACTCCGCGAAGTAGCTGTCCCACGAAGCGAAACTGCCGATGGCGTCGAGCACGAGGTTGACCTGCACTCCGGCGCGCGCACGCTCCGTCAACACTTTGACGAACTCGTCCGCAACTTTTCCTTTCTGGAAGATGTAAGCCTCAAGGTTGATGTTGCGCTCGGCGCGGCGGAGGGCTTCGAGTTCGGCTTCGTAATAGTTCTCGCCGTTGGTGAAGGCTTCAATCGAACTGTGACGCGTG
>DASQDV010000389.1:0-1774 GCA_035633995.1 Pyrinomonadaceae bacterium
AGAGCGGAAATTGCTGTGTGCCGGTCACGGGTGGCGGAGGCGGCGGGGGCAGCAATTGCACGACGCCGGGCTGGGACGGGACATGTCCCTACGGCACCTACCCCGAGAGCGGCATGTGTTGCTCGTCGGGCGGGTGCAGCGGCGTCTCGGCCTCCAACTCGCTTGAACCCTCGCTCGCTCCCGGCGGCGGTGGCGGCTGCTCCTGCGACCCGCAAGCGGCTTTCAACTGCCGCGCCATCGGCGGCGAATGGCAAGACTCCTCCTGCTTCTGCCTCTCGCCCGTCTCGCCCATCGTCATAGACACGCGCGGCGACGGCTTCTCGCTCACCTCAAGCGCCGGAGGCGTCGCCTTCGACATAGACGGCGACGGAGTGCCGGAACGTTTGTCCTGGACTGCGGCCAACTCCGACGACGCGTTTTTATTCCTCGACCGTAACCACAACGGCGTGGTGGACAGCGGGCAGGAGTTATTCGGCAACTTCACGCCGCAGCCCGCGCCGCCTGCAGGCGAGGCGAAGAACGGTTTCCTCGCGCTCTCCGTCTACGACCGCGCAGGCAACGGCGGCAACCCGGACGGCGTGATTGACGCCGGAGATGCGGTCTTCCCGCGCTTGCGCCTGTGGCGGGACACGAATCACAACGGCGTCTCCGAGCCGCAGGAGTTGCACACGCTCGCGTCGCTCGGCGTGTCGAGGCTGCATCTCGACTACAAAGAGTCGAAGCGCACGGATGAGCACGGCAACCGCTTCCGGTATCGCGCGAAGGTGGACGATGCGCGCGGCGCGAAAGTTAATCGCCGGGCGTGGGACGTGTTCCTCGTCAAAGCGCCTTGAAGATTAATTCGACCCGCGACGGCGAGCGCGACGCACGGTGCCGCACACGGCAGGGCGTTGTGCCCTCTTCGTGTTCCCCGCTCAATTCAAAAAGGAGACTTTCGACAAAGCCTCATCTTGCGCGCGTGCCGCCTCGTGTCCTACAATGCGAAGCGTCCCCGCAAGAGGAAGTCTCCCAACTTCATTGGTTCGACAACGCGCAAAAGATTTTTTTACGCCGACGGGCATCGCTACAGGCCTTCCCGGAATCGTAAGGGCTATACAAGGTTTAACTTCGCCGGGAGTTGAGTCCATTTCAACTCCACCGACTGGAGGTCTCCATGAGCGCACAGCGCCCCTGTCCCGGACTTCGTTCCGCGCTTGCCTCTTCGTTCGTTATCGCCTGCCTCTTTCTCGCCGCGCCCATCCCGAACTTCGCGCAACAGAAAAGCACAATTCAACCGGCGGCTGAACAGCCCGGCATCACCGCCGCGCCGCAAGCCTCTCCGGCGACTGCGACCGCGCAGCCCGTCTCTTCGCCCGCAGCCGCCGCACCGGCAGCAGCAACCGGCGGCGGCGGCGCATCGCCTGCGACATCCGGCGGCGGAGCAGGTGGCGGCGACGACCAACTCATCGTCAACACCGATTTGATCACCCTGAACGTCACCCTGACGGACATGTACGGGCGCTTCGTCACGGGACTGACCAAAGAGGCTTTCACCGTCTTCGACGACAAGGAGGAGCAGGAGATCACCTTCTTCTCCGACGACGACGCGCCCGTCTCGCTCGGCGTCATCTTCGACGTGTCGGGTTCGATGGGCAAGGACAAGATCGCCAAGGCGCGCGAGGCGCTCAAGCATTTCATCGAGACGAGCCACAACGGCGACGAGTATTTCCTGATCGGCTTCAACCACCGCTCGCAGGTCTTGATGGATCGCACGCGCGACGCCGACGCCCTCCTG
>DASQDV010000390.1:0-2332 GCA_035633995.1 Pyrinomonadaceae bacterium
CGCGTGCTCGAAGAGTTGCAGGAGACTCTGGAGTTGCCGCGTTTCCCCGCGCGCATCGAGTCGTTCGACATCTCGAACATTTCGGGCGCGGAGAACGTGGCGGCGATGGTCGTCTGCGAAAACGGCAAGATGAACCGCGCCGAAGGCCGTCGCTTCAAGATCAAGACTGTCGAAGGCGCGAACGACGTGGCCTCGATGCGCGAGGCCGTCGCGCGACGCTATCGCCGCCAACTCGAAGAGGACAATCCGCTGCCCGATCTCATAATGATTGACGGCGGCAAAGGGCAACTCAACGCGGCGGCGGACGCGATGCGCGAACTCGACCTCGAAGCCGTCCCGATGATCGGCGTCGTCAAGCCGCCGCGCCGCCACAACGAAGTCTCGCACCTGCTGGTCAAAGGGCGCGAGCACGAACCCGTCTATCTCGATTCGCATTCGCCGGTGCTGCGTCTCATCCAAATGATCCGCGACGAGACGCACCGCGCCGCCGTCACCTATCACCGCAAGCGGCGCGAGATACGTGATTTCACCTCCGAACTCACGGAGATACCCGGCGTCGGCGACAAGCGCAAGAACCGGCTGCTCAGAAACTTCGGCTCAATTGCGCGCATCGCGCAGGCCGCGCCCGCCGAACTCGCGCCTTTTGTCGGCAAGCAAACCGCCGAAGAGATCGCCGCGCACTTCGCGCGACAGCGTGCGCTCGCAGGAGGCGGCACAGGCGGCAACGGCGCGAACGACGCGCAGGCGAACGCGACGGCAGCGGCAGCAGCAGCAACAGCGGCGGCAACCGATACAGACGGCGTGGACGAGATGCCGCTCGAAGTCGAGACGCGGCTCGACGACCCCGAAGGCGAAGCCGAAGATTTGCAGCCGCTCCGCTCGGTCGATCACAATGGCGAGGTGCTCAAGCGTCGCAAGTCAACGCGCAAGCGCGGCGAGCGTTCGACGAACCCGCATGCCGTCCGCCGCGAACGCATCGGTAAAACCGAAAGCGAATAGCATGAATCCACCGCCGCGCAGCGAAACCGCGCAACCCTCTCTGCTACGCGAAGGTCAAAAGAGAGGCTAAATCGAGTCATCAATGACAGAGTCATCATTCATGGAGGAGAGCGATGAAAACTGATAATGGGCAGACGACTTCGGTGTGGATGGAGACGGCGGACGTGCCACAGCAGCCGCAACTGAACGGCGACGTACAGGCGGATGTGTGCATCGTCGGCGCTGGTATTGCGGGACTGACGACCGGCTACCTGCTCGTGAAAGAAGGCAAGCGCGTGGTCATCATAGATGACGGCCCCGTCGCCGGGGGCGAGACGTGCCGCACGACCGCGCACCTGTCGAACGCGCTTGATGATCGTTATTACGAACTCGAACGCCTGCACGGCGAGGAGGGCGCGCGGCTCGCGGCTGAGAGCCACACGGCGGCGATTGATAAGATCGAAGCCATCGTCCATGTCGAAAAGATCGATTGCGACTTCACGCGCCTCGACGGTTACCTCTTCGTCCCGCCGGACGACGACCCGGCGCAACTCGAAGA
Source organism: Pyrinomonadaceae bacterium (assembly GCA_035633995.1). Classification (GTDB taxonomy): domain Bacteria; phylum Acidobacteriota; class Blastocatellia; order Pyrinomonadales; family Pyrinomonadaceae; genus JAIVJZ01. Next base: position 1,538 of record DASQDV010000390.1, read on the forward strand.
CGAACTGCGCGCCGCGCACCGCGCCGGACTCGTGGGAGTCGAGCGCGTCGAACGCGCGCCCGTCGAGTCGTTCGACACGGGGACGGCGCTCCGCTTTCCGCGCCAGGCGCAGTTTCACATCCTGAAATATTTGAACGGCCTGACGGAAGCCATCAGGCGCGGCGGCGGGCAGATTTACACGGCGACGCACGCGACGAAGATCGAAGGCGGCGACGACGGGGCGCGCGTCGAGACGACGGGCGGCGCGACGGTCACGGCACGCTCGGTCGTCGTGGCGACGAACACGCCCGTCAACGACAAGGTCGCGATTCATACGAAGCAAGCCCCGTATCGCACGTATGTCGTCGGTGGGCGCGTCGCGCGCGGGAGCATACCGAACATCCTGCTGTGGGACACGCTCGACCCGTATCACTATGTTCGCTTGCAGCGCGTCGAAAACGGAGGCGACGACGCAGGCGGCGGTTACGATGTGCTGATCGTCGGCGGCGAGGATCACAAGACCGGGCAGGCGGACGACATGGAGGAACGTTTCCGGCGACTGGAAGAGTGGACGCGCGAGCGTTTCCCGCAAGTCGAGAGTTTCGAGTTCCGCTGGTCGGGGCAGGTGATGGAGACGATAGACGGCCTCGCCTTCATCGGGCGCAACCCGCTCGACAGCAAGAACGTCTTTATCGCCACAGGCGACTCCGGGCACGGCATGACGCACGGCACGATTGCCGGAATCCTGCTCACAGACCTTCTCACGGGGCGCAATAACCGCTGGGCTGAACTCTACGACCCGTCGCGCAAGCCCGG
>DASQDV010000391.1:0-13799 GCA_035633995.1 Pyrinomonadaceae bacterium
CGGGGCCTGTGATGAACATGTAAGAAGTGTTCTTCACCATGACGTTGAAATCCGTGATGGCGGGACTGTAGACGGCGCCGCCCGCGCACGGTCCCATGATGCAACTGATCTGCGGGACGACGCCCGAAGCCAAAGTGTTGCGCAGGAAGATGTCCGCGTAGCCGCCGAGACTGAGGACGCCTTCCTGTATGCGCGCGCCGCCCGAATCGTTGAGGCCGACGACGGGCGCGCCGACGCGCATCGCCATGTCCATCACCTTGCAAATCTTTTCCGCGTGCGTCTCTGAGAGCGAACCGCCGAACACCGTGAAGTCCTGCGCGAAGACGAAGACGCGGCGACCGTCTATCAACCCGTAGCCGGTGACGACGCCGTCGCCCGGATAAAGTTGCTCATCGAGGCCGAAGTCGTGCGAGCGGTGTAGGACGTGTTTGTCGAACTCCTCGAAAGTCCCCTCGTCGAGAAGCAGGGCGATGCGCTCGCGCGCCGTACGCTTGCCCGCCGCGTGCTGCCGTGCGATGCGCTCCGCGCCGCCGCCTTCCTCTGCGCGGCGTTCGCGCTCGCGCAGGCGCTCCATTTTCGAGGGCTGTTGTTTTGTCTTCGTGGGTGTTGAAGCCATAGATTTCGCTTTTGTCGTTGATGGACGGACGCAGGATTGTACACCATCCTCTGCTGCGAGCGTCGCGTCTCGCTTACACGTTCCAGTCAAACGGATACTCTCTGCGCTCGACAAGCCCGACGAGTTCTGCCAGGGCGCGCGGCACGGAGTCGCGCACGATTGCCGGATAATCGTAGCGCGCCGCGTGCGCGATAAATTCTTCTTCGTCGAGAATGCGGTAGGAGAAATCGGGGGCGACGAGTACGTCTATGTCCAGATCGACGAAGGTGAGGACGCTGCCGTCCAGTTCCGCCGGTTGATTGACGTTGCAATAGTAGTTTCGCAGCGCGCCCGAAGGCTCGCGGAAACGAAAGACGCTGTACCAGCGATCCGTCCAGTAATATTCGGTGCTGAGCGTGCCCGCCGCTATCGTGCCGAGCAGCGCGTGCCGGATTTCTTCCTCGAAGACGCCTTCGACAACGATGAGCGAACCGACGCGGTTCAACAGGCGCGCCTTCCACTCGCGGTGCAGGCGACCGTCGAACTTACGCGCGTGCACGGTGATGATCTCATCTTGAGCATGCGCGTCCGAATCTGAATTTTCAACCCCCATGCGGCAACCCACCCTTAGACGCCCGCGCGTACCGTGTTGGCGAGCGTGCCGACGCGTTCGACTTCGACTTCGCACACGTCGCCGTCCGTGAGCGGGGCGACGCCTGCGGGCGTCCCTGTAGAGATCACGTCGCCCGCCTCCAGCGTCATGATGTGCGAGATGTAGCGTATGAGATAGGGGACGGGGAAGGCCATCGCGCTCGTGCCCCCGCGCTGTCGCACCTCGCCGTTGACGCGCGTTTCGACTTGCAGGTCGAGCGGGTCAACGCCCGTCACGATGTAGGGGCCGACGGGGCAGAAGGTGTCGAAAGACTTGGCGCGCGTGAATTGCACGTCGCGGCGTTGCAGGTCGCGCGCGGTGACATCGTTGACGCAGGTGTAGCCGAGCACGTAGTCGAGCGGATTTTCACTGTCGCTCAAACGGCGTGCGCGGCGTCCGATAACGACTCCGAGTTCGCCTTCGTGTTCGACGCGTGCGGAAGCGGAAGGCAATTCGATTGCCTGCTTGTGGCCGATGACGGACGAGGGCGGCTTGAGAAAAAGCAGTGGCTCGTCGGGCATAGGGTTGCCGAGTTCGGCTGCGTGGTCTCTGTAGTTGCGCCCGACGCAGACGATCTTCGAGGGCGTGACGGGCGCGATCAATTCCACTTCCCGCAGCGGCAGCCCTTCGACAGACCAGACGGGCGCGGGCGCGTCGTGGAAGATTTGCGTGGGCGGGACGGGGAAGACCAGTTCGTCTTGAACCAGTCCGTAGCTCGGTTCGCCGGTTTTTTGGATCAGGTAGCGACAGATAATTTTGCTCATTTACGGAACCGTTTCGGAGACGACTTCGGAAGGCTGGCTCGTGTTGCCCGCCGTGTCCACAGCCGTCAGGTAGTAATAATATTTCTTGCCGGATTCGACCGCGTCGTCCTGGTAGGTCGTGCGCTCAACGAGCGTGCGGTTGAGTTTCGTCCAGGTGTCTTTCGGCGCATTCGGGTCTGCGGAGCGGTAGACGTTGTAGCCCGCCACGTCGCGTTCGGGGTTCGCAGGGAAAAAGAGCGAGAGGCGGCGCGGCGCGGGCGCGATGGAAATTTTTTCGGGCGGCGTGGGCGGGAACGTGTCGCGCGGCGTGATGCTCTGCGCGTTTGAATTGAGGCTCTCGACCTGTGCGCCGCCCGTGCCGAGCGAGACGGCGCGGACGATATAGACGTACTCCTCGCCGAAGGTGAAGGTCTGGTCGCCGAACTCGTTGGCGGTCAGCAGGGCGCTGTTGAGCGGCGTCTGCGCCGGTTCGTTCTGCGAACGATCCGTGCGATAGACGTTGTAGCCGAGCAGGTTGACCGGGGTGGAGTTGTCAACGTTGGCGCTCGGCGTCTGCCAGCGAATTTTAACCACGTTCTCGCTCTCGTTCGTGACGCCGAGGAGCGCGGGCGGCTGGCTCACGCGGGTCGCGGGTTCGATCAAAAGGAAGTTGGAGAAAGAGGCGCGCTGCCCTGTGGCGTTGACGTAGCGAAGCGCGTAGCGCAGGCGCACGGGTTCGGTCAGCGTGAGCGTGTCCTGGTAGGTCAAATTCTCCGTCGCGCGTTCGATGGAAGCGTAGGGGACGGAACCGATGAGCGTGGCGCGCGTGGAAAACTCTTCCTCCGTGAGCGGCAGGGGATCGTCCGTGCTCTCGGCGACGCGATAGATGTCTATGCGGCGGATGCTCTGGACGCTGCCCGCAGAAGCGTTGCGGCGCGGCGCAGGCCAACTGAGGATGACCTGATTGCCGCGCTGGACGCCGGAGAGAAGTTCGGTGCGTTGCGGGACGTTCTCGACGGGCGGCAAAGGCGGACGGCGTTTGCCGCAGGCCGCCGACAGAGAGAGGACGAGTAGAAGCGTGAGCAGTAGGAGGCGGCGTCGGTTGAAATCTGCGGGGCGTGAAAATTTCATGCGCGGGTGCTTCATGTAGCTCACAGGATATAGCGGCTGAGGTCCTGGTCTTTGACTATATCTTTCAGGGTGTTGGAGACGTAGGCGGCGTCTATGACCTGCTGCTTCGGTTCGAGGTCAGGCCCGGCGAAACTGATCTCGTCCAGCACCTTCTCCATGATCGTGTGCAGGCGGCGCGCGCCGATGTTCTCCGTCTGCTCGTTGACGCGTCCGGCAAACTGCGCGAGCGACTCGATGGCATCGTCCGTAAACTCAAGCTCGATGCCTTCGGTCTCAAGCAGCGCGCGGTATTGCTTGACGAGCGAGTTTTTCGGCTCGGTGAGGATTCTTTTGAAGTCCTCAATCGTCAGCGATTCGAGTTCGACGCGGATGGGGAAACGGCCTTGCAGTTCGGGAATCAAATCCGAAGGCTTCGAGACGTGAAACGCGCCGGCGGCGATGAAGAGAATGTGATCTGTGCGCACCATGCCGTAGCGCGTGTTGACGGTCGTGCCTTCAACTATGGGGAGGATGTCGCGCTGCACGCCCTCGCGCGACACGTCGGGGCCGCCTCCGCCCGATTCGCGACCGGCGATCTTATCGATCTCGTCGAGGAAGATGATGCCGGAGGATTCGACGCGTTCGAGTGCGGCGCGCGCCACAGTCTCCATGTCTATGAGCCGTTCCTCCTCCTCCTGCAAGAGATACTCCATCGCTTCGTCCACGCGCATGCGGCGGCGCTTGGTGCGTCCCTGGAAGAGGTTGCCGAGCATGTCCTTCATGTTGATGCCCATCTCTTCGACGCCCTGCGGCCCGGCGACTTCGATGGTCGGGAAATTCTTCTCGCGCACCTCCATCTCGACCATGCGGTTCTCTAACTTCCCGGCGCGCAGTTGCTCGCGCAGTTTCTCGCGCGTCCGTTGAAATTGATCGTCGCGCGGCGCAGTTCCCGTCTCGCCCGCGCCGGAAGCGGCGCCGTTTTCGTCGTCGTCGAAACTGTAAAAGGTCGTCGAAGGTTTCGGCGGGAGGAGCAGATCGAGTATGCGCTCCTCGACGTTGAGTTCCGCTTTTTCCGCGATCTCTTCGGCCTTCTCGGCGCGCAGCATCTCGACGGCGATCTCCGTGAGGTCGCGAATCATGCTTTCCACGTCGCGCCCGACGTAGCCGACTTCGGTGAACTTCGAGGCTTCGACTTTGAGGAACGGCGAACTCGACATGCGCGCGAGGCGACGCGCGATCTCCGTCTTGCCCACGCCCGTCGTGCCGATCATGATGATATTTTTCGGCATCACGTCGGCGGCCATTTCGGGCGGGAGTTTCTGCCGCCGGACGCGGTTGCGGAGCGCAATCGCCACGGCACGTTTCGCCGCATGCTGCCCGACGACGTGCTTGTCCAACTGCGCGACGATCTGGCGCGGCGTCATGTCGTCGAGCCGCGCTTCTTCGTCCACTTCACCTGAGAGATAAATAACCATAAGGCAGATGTCTGATGTCTGATGTTAGTTAGATTGTCAGACGCTGGTTGGATGGGATTGTCTTTAAACAGCATCTGACATCTAGCATCTGTTTTCACAATTCTTCGACGATAATATTTTGGTTCGTGTAGATGCAAATTTCGCCCGCGATGTTGAGCGCTTCGTGTGCGATCTCGCGCGCGTTCATCTCCGTGTTCTTCAGGAGCGCGCGCGCGGCGGCCAGCGCGTAAGAGCCGCCCGAACCGATGGCGAGCGCGTCGTCTTTGTCGTCCGGCGCGATCACGTCGCCGTTGCCCGACAGCAGGAAAGAGCTTTTCTCGTCGGCGACGATGAGCAGCGCTTCGAGGTGGCGCAGGATTTTGTCCGTGCGCCATTCCTTGCTGAGTTCGATGGCGGCGCGTTCCAGATTGCCTTGATACTGTTCGAGCTTGCTTTCAAAACGCGTGAGCAGGGAAAAGGCGTCCGCGCTGGCTCCGGCGAAGCCTGCGAGGATGCGTTCGTTGTAGAGCCGGCGCACTTTTCGCGCGCCGCTCTTCATCACAGTCTCGCCGAGACTGACTTGCCCGTCGGCTGCCATGGCGACTTTCCCGCCCCTGCGCACCAGCAGCACGGTCGTACTGCGCAGGCGCGGCATTGAAGTTTCTTTGTTCATATTGTTAACGGTGAAATATAGGGAGTGGTTCGGAGGGAAGTCAAGGAAGGAGGTTTAATGTAGGGCGGGCTGGGCGGCAGAGGTGAAACCGAAAGCATGTTGAATCGGACATAGCAGGGTTTTGCGTTATGATAGCCGTGAGAGAAGAATCAAGGTCAAGCAAGACCTGGTTTAACTCATCCGACGGGCGAATGAATTCTTTGAGGAGCGGCGAGCGAGACGTGAGACCACTGATCGGAATCACCATGCGGCACGAGTTGGAAACCGAGCGATTCTATCTCGCGCGCGCCTATAGCGAAGCGGTGGAGGCTGCCGGCGGTGTGCCCATCCACCTGTCTTTAATCCCGAAGGCCGGTTATGTGGAAGCGGTGCTGGACACACTGGACGGCGTGCTGCTGCCGGGCAGCGCCTCCGACGTAGACCCTCTGCGCTACGGGCGCGAGCCGCAACGCAGGCTCGGCGTCGTACACCCTCTGCGCGACGAGACGGACGCGCTGGTGCTCGCTGAGGTCGAGCGACGCGCGATGCCTCTGTTTGCGATCTGTTACGGGCTGCAAATCTGGAACGTCCACAGGGGCGGGACTTTGATTCAGGACATCGAGAGCGAAATGCCCGAGGCCATCAAGCACGAACAGGGCGCGCCGAGAGGCCGCCGTTCACATCGCGTGCGGCTGCTGGCCGGGAGCAGGCTGGCCGAACTGGCTGCCGGCGAGAGCGCGCTGGTCAACAGCCATCACCATCAGGCCATCGAAACTGTGGGCGAGGGGCTGCGCGCAACGGCCTGGACGGCAGACGGGTTGATAGAGGCGCTCGAAGACCAGAGAACCGACCGCTGGGCGAACGGAGTCCAGTGGCATCCCGAAATCGAATGGGAAGAAGACGCGTTTTCGGAAAATCTCTTCAAGTCGTTTATCGAAGCGGCGGAGCGTTTTACGTCTGAACGACGCGGAAACAGGCTTATTTTTGAAAGTAGTGTAAGCTGATTCCAGTCTTGCGTGCGTTTCGTACCCAGATTTCGTGTCGGGCATTCGTGCCCGGCATTCGCGTCCGATAACGTCTGGATAGAATTGTATATCAACATTTTGAGGAAAGGTTTGAATGAGGCGCGTGTGGGAAGGCTTGAGCCTTGAAGGACAGGTGGCGGTCGTCACGGGCGGTTCGAGAGGCATCGGGCGGGCGATTGCGGAGCGTCTGGCGGAGGCGGGCGCGCGGATTATTTTCAGTTTCAAGAGCGACGAGGCGGCGGCTTTAGAGACCGCCGCTGCAATCAAGGGGCAACACCGGACGGAGGCTCTGGCTGTACGCGCCGATACGAGCGTGGTGGACGAGGCGGGGCGTTTGATTGAAGAGGCTGTGGGGAAGTTCGGGCGTCTGGACATAGTGGTGTGCAACGCCGGAATCTGGGAAGGGGCGCCGCTCGAAGAACTTACGGAAGAACTCTGGAACCGCGTCGTTGATGTTAATCTGAAAGGGACTTGGGCGGTCTGCCGTGCCGCTGCGCCCGTGTTGAAGCGGCAGGGGCGTGGAAAGATCGTCATCGTGAGTTCGACGGCGGGGCAGCGCGGCGAAGCAAACTTCTCGAATTATGCGGCGTCCAAAGGCGGGCAGATAGCTTTCTGCAAATCTCTGGCGGTCGAGCTGGCGAATTACAACATCAACGTCAACGCGGTGGCGCCCGGTTGGGTGGAAACCGAGATGACCGCCAGAGCGTTTACAGATGAACGCTTTCGTCGGAGCGTAGAGGAGTCTATACCGCTCGGACGAATCGCCGCGCCCGAAGATGTGGCGCTGCCCGTGCTCTTTCTGTGCAGCGAGTGGGCGCGGCACATCACAGGGGAAGTGTTGAATATTAACGGCGGCTCGGTCTTGTGCGGCTAGGGTTGGGGCGAAGCGTCTGCGGGAGTTTTGCGGAATTTGCGTGGAGCGAGGTGAATTTACTTGGGACAGGTAGAAAAGCGAAAAATCAGGCTGGGGATCGAGGAACTGCTCTCGAAGCGCGTCGATTTACTGCGCGGCGGTCGCGTCGGTTTGATCTGTAACCAGGCGTCTGTGGATCACGAGTTGCGACATTCCGCAGACCTCTGCCGTGCAGGCACCGCCTTCAAACTCAACACACTCTTCGGGCCTCAGCACGGGATACGCGGAGAAGTGCAGGACAACATGATCGAGACGCCGCACACGACGGACGCGGAGACCGGCCTGCCCGTCTATTCGCTCTACAGCGAGACGCGCGAGCCGACCGAAGAGATGTTGCAGGATGTGGACGTGCTTCTCTTCGACATGCAGGATGTCGGGTGTCGTATCTACACTTTCGTCTATACGCTCGCCAATTGCATGCGCGCCGCGCAGAAATACGGAAAACGCGTCGTGGTTTGCGACAGGCCAAACCCCATCGGGGGCGAAAAAGTGGCCGGGAACGTACTGGAACCCGAATACGCTTCGTTCGTAGGCCAATTTCCCATCCCCACGCGTCATGGGATGACCGTCTGTGAACTTGCGAAGATGTTCAGGGAGCACTGGGGGATAGACTGCGAACTGGACCTGGTTTTAATGGACGGCTGGACGCGCGAACTCTGGTTCGACGAGACGGACGCCGTGTGGGTCTTGCCCTCGCCCAATATTCCTACGCTCGATAGCGCGACGGTGTTTCCGGGGATGGTTCATCTGGAAGGGACGCAGATGTCCGAAGGGCGTGGCACGACGCGCCCTTTCGAGTTGATCGGCGCGCCATACATAGACGCGCACAAGTACCAGAGAGAACTCGCCGCATACAATTTTGCGGGAGTGCATTTTCGCGCCTGTTCGTTTCAGCCGACTTTTCAAAAACACGCGGGGCGCGCGTGCGGGGGCGTCCAGATACATGTCACAGACCGCCAGGAGTTCGAGCCGGTGCGTGCGGGGGTCGCGGCCGTTAAAGTCGCGCACGACCTCTACCCGGAGCAGTTTTTGTGGAAAGAGCCGCCTTACGAATACGTCTTCGACCAGAATCCATTCGACGTTATAGCGGGGACGGCCAGCTTGCGTGAATCGCTCGACAGGGGCGACTCACTAGAGCAGATAGAAGATTCCTGGAAGGAGAAGCAGGAGGTTTTCCGCGCGTTGAGGCTTAAATATTTGCTCTACTAAGCCTCTGTCTCTCTACCGTTTGGCTTCTGCCGGCGATTATTTTACATGAAGCGTCGCCGCGCCGACAGGTAAAGTGTTACTTTAATTTTGGGAATGCTTATGCTGCCTCCCCTCGATGCGTTGTTGTCTGAGTGTGAAACGCTGCACGGCCATATTTGCCCGGGGCAGGTGCTCGGCGCGCGCATGGCGGTTCTCGGCTGTGAATTGATCGGGATAGCAGACCCGCGCGGGGCGGACAGGAAAAAGTTTATCGTCTGGGTGGAGGTAGACCGCTGCATGACGGATGCCTTGAGCGCGGTCACGGGGGTGCGCCTCGGTCGCAGAAGTCTAAAATTCCTCGATTACGGCAAAGTGGCCGCTACCTTTCTCAACACGGAGACGGGGCACGCCGTGCGACTCGCCGCGCTCGATAGTTCGAGGGGTTTGGCGGATTCGCGTTATTCGTTCGTGGAGAGCAAAAAAGAGCGGCAGATGCGTGCCTACAGGGAGGCAACTGACGGGGAATTATTTAAGATCGAGAGGGTTTCGGTGGAGTTGAGAGAGACGGACGCTCCCGGTCGCCCGCGCTCGCGCGTCACCTGTGAGAGATGCCTGGAGGGCGTCAACGACGGGCGCGAAACCGTCGGACAGGACGGTCGAGTTCTGTGCCAGCCCTGTGCCGGAGGGGCTTATTACGAAGTGCTCGATTCCGGAGGGAATTGTGCCTCGTTGTGAGTTAAATGCTTGAGGGTCGAAGTATGAAGCGTGTAAGGAGAGGATTTTGGAAGAGATAAGAGTTCCGGCGGAAAAATCGGGCGCACAGGCCTGGGTGGCGGGCGGCCTGGCGTGGGCTGTCCCCGGCGCAGGCCATTTTTATCAAGGGCATGTCATGCGCGGGGCGTTACTGGGCGGGACTGTGCTGGCGATGTATCTCGTAGGCCTGTTGCTCGGCGGCCACTTGTACGGGTTGCATAATGTTTCCGAGACAGGTTTTCTGGCCTATGTTTTTGGCTTCTGCGATTTGGGGACGGGGTTGCTCTACCTTTCGAGCCTGCTCTTGAAGATAGGCGTGGCAGACCACGCGCAGTTGGCGACATCAGAATACGGAGACCGTTTTTTGATGGTGGCGGGGCTGCTCAATTATTTGTGTATGTTGGACGCTTTTGATATTGCCGCCGGGAGGAAAAAGTGAGCCATTTTTTGGTGATGCTGTTATTTGCGGCTTTCGTCGCCATAATTTTCGGCGTCGTGGGCAGGGAAAGGCCGTCCGAGCGTGTCGCTTACGGGGCCAAGATATTCGTCGAGTTCGTCGGGATAGGGCTGGTACTGGCCTGGGTTTTATTTTGGCTCCCGGTCTAGAAAGCGTCCGATAATGTCTGGGCGTATGTAATTTCCGGCTTCTGAAATTTAATTCGCAGGGATAATTCGCAGGGATTTGACGGGTCAGGAGAGAGGTCAACAGCAGAGAGCTTGAACGCTGTTCAGGGTGTCCATGGGTGTAGCCGAAACGGAAGCTATTGTCTTGAGGACGTATAAACTTGCGGAGGCCGACAAAATAATTGTTTTCCTCACGCAACATTCCGGCGTCATGCGCGGGGTGGCGCGCGGGGCGCGTCGCTTGAAGAGCAAATTTGGCGCTTCGCTCGAACCGTTCACGCTCATAGGCCTCTCCTATTTCGAGAAGGAAGGGCAGGAACTGGTCTCCATACGTCAGGCTGAAATACTGCGTTCCTACTTCGAACTCAGCAGAAATACGGACGCCGTCAACGCGCTGGAATATCTGGCCGGTTTGATACTTGAATTTACGCCGCCGCACGAGCCGAACGAGAAGATATTCCGTATGTTCAAAGCCTGTCTGGAGGCGACGCTCTCTGCGCCCGAAGATTTGCGTCAAATTACACGTTACGGCGAAGTCTGGCTGCTGAAGCTGGCGGGATTTCTCCCGGGGCTGCATGCCTGCGTGAATTGCAAAAAAGTTTTCGACGAAAATAACGCGAAGACATTTTTGGGGATTGACGGGGCGCTGCGTTGCGTTAGTTGTTCACACAAGGCGGACATGCCGCTCAGCCGCGAGGCGACGGCGCGCCTGCGTGCGACCGAACGGCAGTCGCCGGCGGTCTGGGCGCGCGGCGGCGAGGCGACCACGGAGACAGCCCGGAAGGAGCTCTCACAGTTGACGCAGCGCCTGATTACGCGTGCGCTGGAGAGGCTGCCGAGGGGCAGAGCCACAGTCGAATAACTTTACTGCCGGCGGGCGTTTGCGGGACGACATTTGAGTCCGTCGAATTCGAAGTAATTGCGGAAAAGCGGGAAGCATGAAGACCAGAGGCATACGTCTCATCGAGAGGAACATCGTCAAGGCGATTCTGCCTTATATAGGGCTGTCTCTGCTCCTGCTGACATTCGTCCTGCTGGCGCAGCAGGCCGGAAAGTTTATAGAAATTCTCGGCTCGGCAGACCCCACGCTCGACGTGGTGGCCGATATCGCGCTCGGATTGATCCCGAATATACTGATCTTCACGCTGCCCATGTCCGTGCTGATTGGCACGGCGACGGGCTTGAGCAGGCTCGGCAGCGATAGCGAGTTGATAGCTTTGCGTGCCGCCGGGGTAGGGACCTGGCGTCTTATGTCGCCGGTGCTTCTGCTGGGCGTTGTCTTTACGTTGTTGACGCTCTACGTCGGTTTCGAGGTCGCACCCCGCGCGACCACTTTAATGCGACAGGCCGTCCTCAGGGTCGCCCTGTCCAAGATTGAATCGCCGATCCAGCCGCACACTTTCAACACGGAGATGCCCGGTAAAATCGTCTACGTGCGGGAGGGCGATAAAAAGCTGGGGCAATGGGGGCGCGTCTTCATCCACTGGCAGGACGGGAAAGACCTCCGTCTGATAACGGCTCGAAGTGGTCGCCTTGATATGACGGGGGAGCAGACCGAACTGGTCTTAAACGATGCCGTCGTCACCACACTACCCTCACAACCCGGAGCGCTCAGCGTCAACTCCGCACAGGTCGTGACGGAGAGTTCCGCACAATTTCGCATTCGCCTCAACACGGGACGAAACGCGATCATCAAAAGCTTTCAGGAACGGCGCGCCGAGATAGAGGAACTCCACTGGCGCGAGATTCTCGACAAGATACGCACGAGCAGGGGGGCCGAAAAACGCGCGCTAATCATCGCTCTGAATAAAAGGCTCGCCATCTGCTGCGCGCCGCTGGCCTTCGCCTTGCTGGGCGCAGGACTGGGTGGGCGCACCAAAAGGGTCGGACGCGGGCAGGCGGTACTCGTATCCCTGGGCGCGATGCTCCTCTATTACCTGGTTCTACTGGGAGGAGAGCACTTAAGCCGCAACGGCACGGTTCGCCCCGAAGTCGGCAGTTGGCTGGCGACAGGATTGGCTTCGGTCGCGGGTCTGCTCTCGCTTTTGCTGAGCGAGCGCGGCGGTAGTCGCTGGGGACACAGGCTCAAACAAATTTCTTCGAGTGCTGAGACGACGCGCCCCACAGGGAACCGCGCACGCAGTTCCATCCTGTTAGGACTTCTGGATCGCAGCCTCATCCGCGCCATCTGCTTCAACTTCGCGCTGGCCTACATCACACTGTTATCAATCTTCCTGATTTTTACCCTCTTCGAACTTCTGCGTTTTATTAACGGCACCGAATGGCACCTGGTCGCCCAATACCTTATATATCTGGTGCCTCTCGCCAGCATGAGTTTAGCGCCCATAGCACTGCTGGTGTCCGTGCTCATCACATATGCACTGATGGCCAGGCGCAGCGAGGTGGTCGTCTGGTGGGCGAGCGGACAAAGTCTCTACAGGCTATCCATGCCGGCGTTGAGCTTTGCTCTCCTGATCAGCCTCATCCTGGGTCTCGTGCAGGAAAACATACTGCCCCGGGCAAACCGTAAACAGGAGGGGTATCGCGCGCAAATACGCGGCGGGTTAAATCGAGCCACGACGCAGGCGGGGTTTCAATGGCTGGCTATCCCCGAGTCTAAGCGGCTCTATTCGTATAAATATGAAGAAGGCCGTCAGGTATTTGTCACTCCGGCCGTGTTCGAATTCGACCCTGAAGGGGTACACCTCGCGCGCTTAATCATGGCCCGAGAGGGGAATTGGGGAAGTTCCGGCGAGATGACATTTCAGGACGCGGAGATCGTAGAAGTCGGGCGCGCCCGCGCCGGAAAGGTCACGCCGACGCCGCGCTACGCTCTCACGGAGAGCATAGCCGCTGAGTCGTTTAAACCTATGCTTAATAAGCCCTCGGAGCTTAGTTCCAAGGCTTTAAGCAGATACATAAGGGCTCTTAAGAAGGTCAAGCCCGACGAGGTGGCCTCTCTCTCCGTCGCCCTCTATCGAAGAGTGGCAGATATCTCCACTCCCGTTATTCTGGCGCTCATCGGCGTCCCGTTCGGCGTCTTTTTCGGCAGGCGCTCAGCCTTCTGGGCGCTGGGGGCGGCAATAGTTATCGGACTCGCGCTTTGGGCCAGCGCCAGCGGCTTTCAACAACTGGGGAATTATAGACTGCTGCCGGCGGCGCTCGCGGCCTGGGCGACCCCTCTGATATTCACGGCACTCGGCCTAATCTTATTCTCACGCGCACGCACTTAAATGACAGCGACAGTCGGAAATTGGTGGAAAGTGAAATTGGCGCTTCGTGGTTGTCTGAACAACCACGAAGCGCCTATTTTATCCCGGCTAAATTGACAACCGGCGCTTAGGTTCCGGTCTCCCAGCTATTCATGTATTCGATCTGCTCGGGCGTTAAACTGTCAATCGAGATGCCGAGCGCACGCAGCTTGAGGCTGGCGATTTCGGCATCGACCTCGCGCGGCAACAAATGCACGCCCGGTTGCAATTCGCCTCTGTGTTTGACCAGGTACTCGACCGAAAGCGCCTGGTTGGCGAAACTCATATCCATGACGCTCGCCGGATGCCCCTCGGCTGCCGCGAGATTAATCAGGCGACCCTCGCCCAAGACGATGATCCTGTGCCCGCTGGCACGAACCTTGTACTCCTGTACGAACGGTCGCAACGTCACGGGTTCGGCAGACATCTCGCGCAACCCCACAAGATTCAGCTCCAGATCGAAGTGCCCGCTGTTGCAGACGATGGCCCCGTCTTTCATGCGCTCGAAGTGCTGCCCGTCTATGACATGCCGGTTGCCGGTCACCGTCACGAAGATGTCGCCCAGGGCGGCGGCCTCCTTGATAGGCATCACGCGGAATCCGTCCATCACCGCCTCGACGGCTTTGATCGGGTCGATCTCCGCGACGACGACGTTCGCCCCCATGCCGCGTGCGCGCAGTGCCACGCCCTTTCCGCACCAACCGTACCCGACGACGACCAGCGTGCGCCCCGCCAGGAGAATATTGGTCGCGCGTATGATGCCGTCGAGCGTGGATTGCCCCGTGCCGTAGCGGTTATCGAAGAGGTGTTTTGTCTGTGCGTTGTTGACGGCCATAGAG
>DASQDV010000392.1:0-3115 GCA_035633995.1 Pyrinomonadaceae bacterium
GGCGAAAAGAGAAGGGGGAGGGGAAAAATTCGGAGGAGGCTGCCCGTGTCCTGAACGACACGGGCGGTCTCTTCTTCGTTTCGCCCTTTGTTCGTGTGTGCGGCGCAGGCGATAGCTTTCGACGTTGTGCCCGCGAACTATGGCCGCCGCTTGGACGCCCGCCTCGTGCCGCCCGTCTTCTGTTGAGCCGCGCCCTCTACCAGACCGGGCGGCGATGGTATTGCCATCGGCAGCGCTTCGACGTTGACGAGGAAGCGGAACGGCCCGTCGCGCATCACGCCGAGCGTGAATTCGAGGTCAATGCTTGCACCCGCAGCGAGCTGCCCACCCGTGCCGAAGTTGATCGACGTGACGCCGAGGCTGGAATTGACGCCGCCGCCCACAGTCTGCGTCGGGGGCTGTTGCAGCGAGAGCGGGACGAGATTGACGGTCGCGGTTGCGGAGTTGGTGACACTCCGTGCGGCGCTATCGAGCAGGCGCAGGTCGGCTTGCGCTGGCGTGGTGTTGCCGAGCGTCGTGATGTCCGTGACGCGGAAGCGCAAAACGTAGATGGGCGCGCCCGTGTGGTTGGTGAACCGGCGGCGGATGAGAAGCGTGCCGAAGGCGGCGTTGGTGGCATTTGCGCCGTTCCCTGTGCGCACTCTGGCGCAGGCGCTCGACGGCGAGCCGAAGCCCGCGCATTGCGGGTCAATGAGTCGCGCCTTGATGTCCGCGTTGCGCTGGATGGGCGCGCTGCTCGAAGTGTAGCTGACCGCCGCCGGGGCGCGTTCGGGGCCGGGCGCGCCAAGCGTCGCCTGCACGCCGTTCAAGACCGCCCCCGTGGTTTCGACCAGCACGAAGTCGTTCTCGTTCACCCCGGTGTCCTGCGGCAAACCGGAGTTGAGCTTGCGCACCCAACTGTGTTGCGAGTCGGTGGTGATGCCGGAGGCGGGCGCAAGCCCCGTGCCCTCTTTGAAGTCGGGGTTGATGACCGAACTGTAGCCCACCGAGTCGAGCCGGTTGGTGGAGAGCGAGTTGGCGGTTGAGAAGAGTGCTATCCCTACGTCGTCCGGCAGGAAGCCCACGGTGGCCGATGCCGGATTAACCTCGATGTTGGGCGCGCCGCTCGTGATGCCATACCCCGAAGGGTACGGCGTGAGCGAGTAGGTGTTGCCGGCAGGGTTCGGCGTCCCCGGCTGCGTAACGATCAGGAAGTTGCCGCGCGGCGGGATCGCCAGCGGCCCCATCATCGAGAGCGTCTGAGAGATGATGAGGACTGTGTTTTCCGTCGCACCCTGCGCGCCGCTGATGCGCCAGCCCGCGCCCCCTGCGAGCGTCGGGTCTGCGCCGGGGATGGCGTCTATGATCGTGATGCTCGAATCGGTGTTGTTGTAAAGCTCTATGAACTCGTCGGCGCTGCCGCCCGAAGCAGGCGGCGAGGTTCCGACGCCGCGCGTGCGAAACTCGCTGATGAGAATTTGCCCGGCGGTCGGCGCGGGCGGGCGGGAGTCGAACGTGATCGTCCAGCCTCCGGCGATGCTGCCCACATCGCTGAACCCATCGTCGTCCACGACATACAGACTCCACGTGCCGTTCGGGTTGTCGCCGTTAAAAGCCGAGAGCGTGTAGGTATAGGGGCCGGCGGGTGCGCCCGGGAGCGGGTCAGTCATGTCGAAGAAGTTGAAATTGTTCGTAGGCCGGTAGGCTCCGGCTGTCAACCGGTAGGCCGTGGGGCCGGTCTGGGTTAGCGGGAGCGGAACCGGCGCGTAGTCGTCGAGGGTAAACGTGACGTTGCTGATACTGCCGCCGACCATATCGGACATGATGACTGACTTTCGCCCCGACGGCGAAACCAACAGGATGTCGAGCGCGGAGCCGGAGGTATGACTCAAATTGTTGAGCGTCACCGAGACGCGCTGCACCGTGCCCGCCACACCGGCGACGGCGATGGCCGACGGGTAGGGCGAGGCGACCGCGTTGTCGTTGATGGTGATCGGCGTCGTATTCGAGAACGATTGCGCAAGGGCGGGCGTCACGTTCCCGTTGATTCGGCGCGGCGCGATGCCTGTTTTAGCGTCCGCCTTCACTCTCAAAGCCGTCACGACCGGAATCGCCTCGTCTGCGCTGCGCGCTCGTTTTTCCTGAGCCAGCACGTTCTGGAGACTGCATGCAATGAGGTTGAGTAGGAGTAAGGAAAGAAGTAGGCGGTAATATTTTTTGGAGAGGCGGGACATATTCAAATTTCCTAATTGATGTGAAAAAGGTGAGGGTAACGAATTAAGATAAGAGAGGCGACCCGTCATCACCCTGACAGGCCGATGGGCTTGACGCGCAGAGACTTTACTACGCGCAACGATCAGCGTCAATCAAGAAATAATTAGCGGTCTGACGCCCGCGCCGTCGCAGATTGAGGGCGGCCTGTCGTGTGCGCTTAGGGCACTTCGATGGTCAGTTCGCGCGCGAAGATGAAGTTGGGACGTTTGCGCCCTTTCATG
Organism: Pyrinomonadaceae bacterium; assembly: GCA_035633995.1. Taxonomy (GTDB): domain Bacteria; phylum Acidobacteriota; class Blastocatellia; order Pyrinomonadales; family Pyrinomonadaceae; genus JAIVJZ01. The sequence continues at coordinate 2,475 of DASQDV010000392.1, forward strand.
TACTTGGCGGCGGTCTGCGAAAGCGAGGTGACGAGGATCGGGAGCGCAATGGTCGCGTCGCAGTTGACGTAGGCGGACATCGCGCCGCGCGCGAGTTTGCCGTAGATGAGCGATTCGTCGCCGACCGTCCCGCCGGTGCGCCCGCCCGGGTGCGGCGCGTCGGTCGAAATCTGGATCGCGTACTTGTGGCCGCGCGCCGGAGTCTTGACGATGTTCGTAGAGACTTCCATCTGGTGCAGGAAACTGCGCGACGTTCCGCCGCCCAGATTGATCACGCCCGAGACGCGCGCCCGCGCCGCCACCTGCGTCAGATCGAGCACGTCCTGCACAAGATCGAACTGGAAATTGTTCTTCTTCTCGAAGCGCGCGTTGGCGATGCCGATGCTGATCGAAGAGTCTGCGATGGTCGGGCAGAAGACGGGCACGCGCGCCTTGTAGGCCGAGGTGAGCACGCCGTCGTCGGTCGCAATCTCGGCGAGTTCACGCCCCAGGAGGTGCAAAAATTCGCGCGTCGAATAGGGGCGCGTCTGGTCGAGTTGATTGGTGAAGCCGCCGACCCATTCCTCGGCCTCGCGGTATTCTTCTTCACTCGCGATCACGTCGAGCATGCGGCTGATCTGCGAGGCTTCGAGTTCGGCGTC
>DASQDV010000393.1:0-4203 GCA_035633995.1 Pyrinomonadaceae bacterium
GGATTAATGCTTCTCCTTTACCCCTTCCCCTTTTGCCCTTCCCCTTCCTTCTTTTAAGATGGTGGCATGAGAATCCGACCGGCGCGCAGTTTGAGAGGTCGCGTGCGCGTGCCCGGCGACAAGTCGATCTCGCACCGCGCCGCGATCATCTCGGCGCTCGCCGCGCCGGGCGGCCTCTCGCGCCTCACGAATTATTCGACGAGCGCCGATTGTGCCTCCACGCTTCACTGCCTGCGCGCGCTCGGCGTGAGAATCGAGCGCGACGGACAGAGCGTCGAGGTCGAAGGCGCGGGCACGCAGATGCCGCACGCGCCGCGCGCCGCAGCGCTCGACTGCGGCAACAGCGGCACGACGATGCGCCTCCTTGCCGGTCTGCTCGCCGGTCAACCGTTCGACTCGACGCTCGACGGCGACGCCTCGCTGCGTTCGCGCCCGATGAAGCGCGTCATCGAACCTTTGCAACTGATGGGCGCGCGCATCGAGGCCGACGAAGGACGCGCGCCGCTTCGCATCAAAGGGCGACGGATGCCGCTCGCGCCCATCCGCTACGCCCTGCCCGTCGCCAGCGCGCAGGTCAAATCCTGCCTCCTGCTCGCGGCTTTGAACGCCGACGGACGAAGCGAGATCATCGAAGCGCGCGGCGCAACGCGCGATCACACTGAGCGCCTGCTCACGCTCTACGGCGCGGACGTGCGGACGGAAACGACGCGCTATGAAGGCCGCGACGTGCCGCTCGTCTCGATTCAAACTCCGGCGAGCCTGCGGGCGCATGGTTGCAACATCGCGGGCGATATTTCGTCGGCGGCCTTCTTCATGGCGGCGGGCGCGCTGCTCCCCGGTTCCGAACTGACGCTCTCCGAAGTGGGTCTCAACCCGACGCGCACAGCGATTCTCCACACGCTGCAAAGGCTCGGCGCGAACGTCTCGGTAATGAGCACGCGAATGGAGTCGGGCGAAGAAAGCGGTGAACTCAGGGTGCGCGGTTCAGGCGCGCTCACGCCGGATGGGGCGGGCGCGAATTGTTTGCGCGGCGAGTTGATCGCGGGGCTGATCGACGAGTTGCCGATCCTGAGCGTGATCGGCACGCAGGTCGAAGGCGGCTTAGAGATTCGCGACGCCTCGGAGTTACGCGTGAAAGAGACGGATCGCATCGGCGCGATGGTCAAAAACCTGCGCGCGATGGGCGCGGAGGTTGAGGAATACGCGGACGGACTAGGCATCAGTGGGCGCACGCGTCTCAAAGGCGCGCAGCTCGAATCTTTCGGCGATCATCGCATCGCGATGGCCTGCGCCGTCGCCGCGCTTCTGGCCGAAGGCGAGTCGCAGTTGGAGGGAGCGGAGGCGGTCGCCGTCTCTTTCCCCGAATTTTTCAGGATGCTCGACGCGGTGACGGTAAGATGAACGCGCGCGCGCCACGCATTCTGCTCACGGGTTTCATGTGCGCGGGCAAAACCACCGTCGCGCGCTCGCTCGCCGCGCGCCTCGGTTGCGACATGCTCGACACCGACGCTGTCGTCGTAGAACGCGAAGGCCGCAGCATCGAAGCGATCATTGACGCGGACGGCGAAGCGCGCTTTCGCCAACTTGAGACCGGCGCGCTCCGCGACGCGTTGGAGCGCCGGGGCGACGCCTGCGTCATCGCGCTCGGCGGCGGCGCGTGGACGATAGAAGAAAACCGCGCGCTTATCGCTGCGGCGCGCGATTGCCTGACCGTCTGGCTCGACGCGCCCTTCGAATTATGCTGGCGGCGCATCTCGGACGCCGCAGGAGAGCACACGCGCCCCCTCGCGCGCGAACGCGAACGCGCGCACGCACTTTATACGGCGCGGCGCAGCACTTACGCGCTGGCCGCGTTGCGCGTGCAGGCGAGCGAAGGGCGAAGCGCGGAAGACACGGCGGCGGAGATCGTGTCTCTGATCGCGCGGCAGAATTTTTCAGACGAACACGAAGGACGAGAGGGAAAGAAAACGATATGGCTAAACACGACGCGGACGCCAAAGCCTTGAAGGTTGCCAAAAAACTCCTGAACGCGGAGAACTGGAAGCACCTCGCGCGCTGGCACGGCGACGGCTACTACGAACTGCACACGGAGGACACGGGCGACACACCCGTCCGCCTGTTTCTCACCAAGCAATTACTCGACGACGCCGAAGACATTCTCTACCGGCAGATCGTCAACGCGACACGCTTCCCCGGCGTTCGGATGGTCGTCATCACGCCCGACACACATTACGGCTACGGCGTCCCCGTCGGCTGCGTGCTCATCACAGACGCCGACGCGGGAGCGGTCGCCATGGGGCCGGTGGGCTACGACATCGGTTGCGGGATGATGTCGGCGCGTTCGGAAGTTGAGGCGGAGCGGGCGACGGCGGAGAAGCGTCTGGAGTTTAACCGCGCGGTGATGGAGCGCGTGGACATGGGCGCGGGCGGCAAGAGCGTGCGGCTCGGCGAGTTGACGAAGCCGGAGTTTAATAATCTGGTGCGCGGGGGCGCGGAGTATTACGTCGAGAAATACGGGGCGACGTTTGACCGGAGCCGCGCCGAGCGGCATCGCATTCCGGTGGACGACGACTGGCAGATTCCCTGGGGCGGCAAGGGCAGGCCGGAGCGCGGGCTGAATCAGATGGGCAGCCTCGGCGGCGGCAACCATTTCATCGAACTGCAAAGGTCGGAGCAGACGGGCACGGTCTTCGTGCAGGTGCACACCGGGAGTCGCGGCTTCGGGCATGGCCTCGCCACCAACTACTTCGAGATGGCGCGCGAGGAACGCCCAGACCAGATCACCGACATAGACCTCGGCTACTTCACGCCCGACTCGCGCCATTACCGCGACTATCTGAACGCCGTCGCGGCGGGCGGCAACTACGCGATCCTGAATCGCCTCGTCATCTTCGAGCAGGTCGCGGACGCCTTCAAAGCAGTCTTCGGCGAGGAGCTTGAGTTGATCTACGAGATCAGCCACAACCTCGTGCAGCGCGAGTGGCACCCGGAGTTCGGCGACGTGTGGGTGCATCGCAAGGGAGCGACGCGCGCTTTTCCCGCCGGGCATCCTGCGCTCAAGGGGACGCACTGGGAAACGACGGGGCATCCCGTCCTCATCCCCGGCTCGAACAAGGATTGGAGCTACATCCTGCAACCGCTGGCGGGGGCTGTGAACAGCGGCTACTCGGTCAATCACGGCGCGGGGCGTCGCCTGTCGCGCGGCGAGGCGACGCGCACGCTCTCGCAGCGCGCGATTGACGACGAGTACAAGGCCGCCGGAATTCTGGTGAACACGAACGGGCGCGTGCCGCTCGACGAGGCCGCGCCCGCGTACAAATCTTCCGCGCAGGTGATCGAGGCGGTGACGGGCGCGGGGCTGGCGCGCGTCGAACACCAACTCTGGCCGCTCGCCTCGCTCAAAGGCGCGGACGAGCGCAAAGGCAAGCGGCGCAAGCAAGGCAGAGGCGACGCGAAGAAGGGACAGAAGACTAAGGCGCATTACTGATTGGTAAATCGTGAATCGTGAATCGTAAATAGAAGAAGACTGTCTCTCTATTCACGATTTACGATTCATGATTTACTCGCGCCGACTTACGCGCGCAGCAGTTTCAGTAAAGCGACTTCTTCGGGGTCGTATTCGGGGAGTTGACGCTGGATGCGGCGCAGGCGGCGCGGGCGAAATTCGTCGAGCGTGATGCCCTGACAGTAGCGTTCGATGACCGCCGGGTGGATGTAGCAGTTGCGGCAGACGGTCGGCGTATTGCCGAGATGTTCGGCGACGTGTTTGACGGCATGGACGATGTTGCGCTTCGCGTCCTTGTCGTCCGCGGGCTTGCCGAGTTCGGCCAGTTCGACGGCGCACAGCAGCGTCCCGCCCCACGTGCGGAAGTCTTTGGCGGAGAAGTCGGGCGAGGTCGCCGCCTTGATGTAGTCGTTTACGTCGCGCGGCCTGACGGGTACGGCGCGTCTGTTCTCCGCGTCCCAGTATTGAAAGAGCCGCTTGCCGCGCAGGGATTGAATGTCGCGCATGAGCGCGGCGAGTTCTTCATCCACGAGGATGCGGCGGTGCTTGATGTGGTGCTTGCCGACGAAGGTGAAGACGAGCCGCCCGCCGCGTTTGATTTCGAGATGACGGTTGCGCAAAGTCGTGATGCCGTAGGTGCGGTAGCGCACGACGCTCTCTTCCGAGCCGACGCGGAAATAGAGATCGTTGATGAGGCG
>DASQDV010000394.1:0-2291 GCA_035633995.1 Pyrinomonadaceae bacterium
TTGTCCACAATCGCCCAGCCCTGAAAAAAGGGCTTGCCCGCCGCGTCCATCACGACGCGATACGTCGTCTTCCAGATCGGCGCGGCGACCGTGTAGCTGACGAGCATCTCGCGCGTGCCGGCGCCGTCGGACGTGACGGCAATCGTCTTCGCATCGCGGCGGCGCGCGGCGGCTGTCGCAGACGCAAACTCCGCGATGTCGCGCCGCGTGCCTTCATCTACGAGTTTGACCGAACGCACTTCCTCCAATTCGAAACTCGAAAGCTCGCCCGATTCCGACGCGATGACGAGCGCGTGCGTGACAAGGGCGGGCTTCGTCGAGTCGATCTGCGAGCGGCGTTCTTCGACCGTGAGGATCGAGCCGGTGGCGGTGCGGTTGGCAGTCGTGACGACGACGCGCGCGCCTTGCAGTTGGCCGAGCACTCCGGCCAGCCCGCTCGACTGTGTTGAAGAAGCGACGGAAAAGGGGATGTCTGCGATGCGCGCCGAGGGCGGGGCGGACGAGTTGTAACTGACCGCGCCGATGCGCCCCTGTCCGAGGTCGAGCACGATCATGGACTTCAACACGTCGTCCACCTGCGATTGTTTGAACGAGAGGTTGACCTCCGCGTGCCCCGACACCATGCCGCGCCGCTCGATGTAGGCGACGCCGTTGCTGTAGAGAATGACGCGGCGAATGGGCAGGGTCTGACCCGGCACGTTGCCGGCGCGCGTCGAATTATCGCGCGCGTCCGTGGCGCGCGGCGGCGCTGTGGGAGCGTCGGCGACGAGAGCCGCCGCGTTCGCGATGCTGCGGCGTTCGCGGCGCGTGGTGCGCGTTTGTTGCGCCTGCGCGTTGAGGGAGAAGATAAGCAGGGTGACGACGAAAAGTTTGAGTCTCATTAATCTGGCCTCCAAAACTGTGTGCAAATTCCGTGCATGCTACAGGGAAGAACGGGCGCACGCGTGCGCGCTTGCGCTGTTGCGAAAAACTTATAGCGGAATCGAGTTGGATATTTTTCTCTGTGCATGCTCCGTATCCTCCATGCCTGCGGTGGTGAGTGCTGCTGATCGCCACTCACCGCCGCAGGCACGGGGAACACAGAAGGATGCGCAAAGGTAAAGATATTCAGAGAGTCGTGCGGTCTGCCTTCATCGGGTGCTATTCGATGGGGGCGGAATCAGCGGAGGCGGGTTTGCCGCCCGTGTCGCCGCCGTGCAGGGAGCCAGTCTGGTCTATGTAGAAGGAGCGGCGTCCGAGTTTGGGATAGCCTTTGGGCGTGGCCGTCGCCTCGAATTTGTCGCCGGAGACGGAGACCTTGATCTCGTAGCCTTCGCTTTCCAGTGGCCGGTTTTCATTGATCAACCCGGCGGCCTTGAGGTCTTCGACCGTGCCGAAGTGGCCTTTGCTGGTTTTGTACTCGCTCTGTGAGTCGTAGAGTTCGCGCAGCCGCCACTGCGCGGTGGATTCGTTGCTGCGTATGGTAGAGAGTTTCTGGTTGACGATCTCGCTGGCCGTATAGAGCGAGAGCAAATTCTTCGGCACGTGAATCTCGTGCATGAGGCCGTTTGACTCGCGCGTGGCGAGGTGCGTGATCGAGCCGGGTTCGGGGTTGAGGCCGAGCAGGTAGGCGCGCACGGCAGCGTCGTCAATGTCCGGGATGGCTTTGGTGGCATCCTCGAACATGCCTTTCAACATCGCGTTCGAGACGTAGACCTGACCGAGCGCCTGCCGCGACTGCCACGCGACGGAGTTGCGGAAGCGTTCGCTGTTGGCGAGCGTCTCGCCGTTGTTGTAGGCGTCGGCGATGCGCCGCATCGTGGCCGCGTCGGGCGCGCCGACGAGGAAGCGGTCTATGAAGGCGAGCGTGCCGTTCGAGAAGTTGAGCACTTCCACGTCGCCGCGCTTCTCGATGATGCTCATCTCATTTGCGCCCGCGAAGCCGACGGCCGCCAGCACGCGCGGCAAAAGTTTCTGCAAACTCTCCTTGTCGTTGAGCGAGATGAGGATGATGGGGCCGGAGAGAGGCGGCGGGGCGTCCGCATCCGTTGCGCGACGGCGGCCTCCGCGCATGCCGAGGAATTGGCCGGGCAGGCTGACGGCAATCTCGTTGCCGAGCGCGGCAAGCAGTTCCTCTTTGATGCGAAAGTTGTTTGTCTTCTCGAAGCTGTCGAGTTGATCGGCGAGTCCGCCGCCCGCTTTGCCCGCTTCGCCCGACGCCGAAGCGGCAAGGTCGAGTATTTTCATCATCGAAGCGAGGTAGTCGTACATCTGCGGCAGGTCGAGCGAGGCGCTCACGAAGACGTCCGTTT
>DASQDV010000395.1:0-5145 GCA_035633995.1 Pyrinomonadaceae bacterium
GCTGTGCGGGTTGATGCCGTAGAAGGCTTGCGCGTTCGGGTTCATGTCGCCCACCTCGGCCACGTCCACCGTCGCGTTCGCGCCCTGTGGAATCTCCACAAGTCCCATCGCCGTGCCGAGGTCGATCATGCCGGGATAGACGGAGAGGCCGCGCGCGTCAACTTCCAGCGCGCCCGCAGGCACAGAGACGCCCGCGCCGACGGCGGCGATCTTGCCGTCGCTAATCACGATTGTGCCGTTCTCTATGTCCGCGCCGGAGACGGTGACGACGCGGGCGTTGCGAATGACGTAAGTGCCCGGCGTCCCGGACATGAACTGCGTCCCCATCGTGCTCGACGCCTGCTGCGCCGATGCGACGGCGACGGGCAGCAGGGGCAGCATCAACACGCCGACCACGACGGCGACAATGCGACGGGAGGCGACGACAACGCTTGATAATGATTTTAACTTCATCGCTGGTTGTCTCCTTCTCCGTTGTCAATGTCGTCGTGGTCGTGATGATCTGCGGCGGGGCGACGGCGCGGCGCGCCGGGCGTCGTGCCGCCTTCGGCGGGCGGGCGGTTCGCTTCGGCCTTCAACAATTCTTCGCGCTCGCGTTCGAGTTCGGGGCGGCGCGCGAGGTCTTGCTCGCGGTCGAAGAAGATGTCGCCGTCTACGAACGTCCGCTCGACGCGCGAGTAGACGCTGAACGGGTGGCCGCTCCAGATGGCGAGGTCTGCGTCTTTGCCCACTTCAACCGAGCCGACGCGCTCCTGTATGCCGAGTTGGATGGCCGGGTTGATGGTGATCAGGCGCAGGGCTTCCTCTTCCGAGAGGTCGCTGTATTTCATCATCTTCGCGGCGTCTATATTCAGGCGGCGTGCGCGCTCGTCGGAGTCGGAGTTGATCGAGACGAGGACTCCGGCGCGCATCATCACCGCCACGTTGTAGGGGATGGCGTCGTAGGCTTCGATCTTGTAGCCCCAACTATCCGCGAAGGGCGATGCGCCCGCGCCGTGCGCCGCGATCTCGCGCGCGACCTTGTAGCCTTCGAGCACGTGTTGCAGCGTCTTGACACGGAAACCGAACTCCTGCGCGACGTTCAGCATCATAATGATCTCGTCGGCGCGATAGCAGTGCGCGTGGACGAGCCGCTTGCCTTCGAGGACTTCGACGAGCGGTTCGAGTTGCAGGTCGCGGCGCGGCGGGATCAGATTCTTGTCGTTGCGTGCGACCGCCGCGCGGTGTTCGTCCCAACTGCGCTTGTAGTTGCGCGCGCGTGTGAAGGCGTCGCGCAAAACTTCTTCCTGCCCCATGCGCGTCGCCGGGTAGCGGCGCGTCTGGCCGGGCAGGACGGTCGAACTCGCGCGCTTGACGTTTTCGCCGAGCGCGAACTTGATCCCCGGAGGCGCGCCCGGAAAGATGAACTCCGCGAGCGGGCGACCATACCTGATCTTGACGACGGTGTTCTGCCCGCCGATGGTGTTGGCCGAGCCGTGCAGGATGTTGAGCGTGGTCGTGCCGCCCGCGAGCGCGCGGTAGAGGTTGGGGGCGGTCGGGTTCAGCATGTCACGGATACGCACCATCGAGGTGACGGAGAGCGTGCCCTCGTTGATCGCGTCAGACATCGAGTGCGAGTGCGGGTCAATGATGCCGGGCATGACGAACTTGCCCGTCGCGTCGATCACGCGCGCGCGATCCGATGCTTTCAAGTTCTGGCCGACGGCGGCGATCTTGCCGTTGCGGATCAGGATGTCGGCGTTCGGGAGCGTGCCGCGCGTGATGGTGAGGACGGTCGCGTTGCGAATCAACGTCTCTCCCGCCGTCGCGCTCGTCTCCGTTCGCGCCGCGCCCTGCTGCTGCTGCTGCGTCGGCGATGGTCGCCGCTGCTGCGCCTTCGTCGCCACCGCGCCCCACGCGGGCGCGAGCACGGCGAGCGAGATGAAGAATGAAATAAGTTTTCTCATATTAAGCTCCAGCGAAGAAAGTATGAACGCGGAACGCGAAACGATGAATGAAAGCAACTGTCCTCAGTTCATCGTTCCGCGTTTCTACTTCATCGTTATTCCGGCGGCGTCGTGCCTTCGGCGGCGGGCGTCGGAGTCGGCGTTGCCGCCGTCGCGGGCGCAGCGCCGCCTGCGCCGCGTGTGCCGTTGAACGTGCCCGCGCCCGTGCCGACGGTGGTGACTGTGCCGCGCATCTCGTTGCCGCTCGTCGTGCCGGTGAAGGTGGCTTCGGTGGTCTGTGTGCCGGTCGTGATGGGCACGGTGAACTTGATGTCGCCGGACGCGCCGACCGAAGCGTTCGCGATCTGCGCCGAGCCGAAGCCGCCCTGAATTGAACCGCTCAGGCGTTCCGCCTCCTGTTGCAGCGTGAGCGTGACGGAGCGTTCCGGCTGGCCTTCGAGTTGCACGCGCAGCGTCCACGTGCCCGACACGCCGCCGCGTGCGCCCGTCGCCGGTGTCGCCGGGACGGGTTTGAGATCGACGGGGCGACCGTCTATGAAGACATGCGTGATGCGGCGGTCGCGCGCGAACAGGTCGCCGCGCGTGACGGTGAGGTTGGCGATCTTGCCCGTCTCAATCGTGCCGAGCTGGTCTTCGACGCCGAGAATTTCCGCCGCCCTCAAGGTCAACGCGCGCACGGCCTCGTCGCGTTGAAGTCCGTTGTCAACAGACTTCGAGACGTTCGCCAGATAATCGTTCATGTTCGTCAGCCCGCCCGACTGGAAGGCGAAGCGGACTCCGGCGGCGGCGAGCCTTCCGGCGGTCTTCGGCGCGTCCACGCGCTCGCGCAGAACGCGCACCGGGTCGGGGTCGGCGTCGGGCGTCTCGGCGGTCGTGCGGCGCGGGTAGTTCAAAGAGAGCAGCACGGGCACTTTCGCCGCCGCCAGTCGCTCGGCCACGCGCCAACTGTCCGCGCCGCCCGCGATGACGAGGCGCAAATTAAATTCCTGCGCGAGATCGAGCGCGCGTTCGATCTCGCGCTGCCGGTCGGCGTACATGACGACGGGCATCTGGCGCGCAAGCACGGGCACGAGCGCGGCGAGCGACTTGTCCTGTTCGGGGCGGCGCACGCCGCGCGGATTCTTTTCATAGACGGCGTTGGCTTCGCGGTAGCGCCCGGCGTCGAGCATCATCTGGCGAATGGCGGCGAAGACGCCGAGCAGCGAGCCGGGATAGCCGCCGTTGCGCAAGGGGGTGAAGCCGACGTGGAGCGCGACGGGCGAGCGCACGATCATCTGTTGCGGCGTCTCGCCCGCGAGATTGACGATGGCCGATTGCCCCATGAAAATGCCTTCGCGCGGCGCGGTCTGCGCGGCGGTCAGTCCGGCGTTGCGCGCCGCCTCGATCTGCTCGCCGCCGGGACGCACCACGTCGGAGGCGAGAATTTCCGGTTGCAGGCCGACGGGCTGAGAAGAGTTTGGCGAAGCGACGGCGGGCGTCGGCTGTGGTTGTTGCGCGGCGAGGAAGGCTGCCGCCGCGCCGCCGCCAGCCGGTCGCTGTTGAGAGGCGGGCATGCCGAGGTTGGTGTTGGCGTCAATCAACCCGGGATAGACTGTCAGCCCCGCGCCGTCGATCACGCGCGCGTCGGCGGGCGCGTTGACGTTCGCGCCGACGGCGGCGATGAGGCCGCCCCTGATGACGATTGTGCCGCGCGGTATCTCCGCGCCGGAGACTGTGACGATGCGCGCGTTCGTGATGGCGTAAGTGTCAATCGCGCTGCGCTGCGCGAGCGCGGCGCGCGGCGCGACGGACGCGTGGATGAGCGCGGCGACGGCGACGAGCGCGAGAGACAGCAGGGACGCGGCGCGTGTTCTTCCGAGCAGGCGTGCAGTTTGAGTTCGCATGTTCATGTTCTGCCTTCGATGTGACGATAAACGCGTGCGCGCGCTGTGCTCCGCTCGACGGGCGGCGTTCAAAGCGGACTCGGCGGGCGCTCGAAAATTTTTAAAAGACGAAAAAAGAAGGGTTGACGCAACCGGCAAATCTCTGGCGCGCGGCGAGAGGCCGGAGCACAGTGACTGCTGAAATTGATTGCCGGAGTCTCGTCCTGTTACGGAAGCGCGCGCGCGAAAGTTTCGCTTCGGCGCGGGCGCGACCGCTGCGAGCAAATTTCAATCGAACGAACGCGAGCGTCCGTTCAAACACAAGGCGGCGCGTGCGACTCTGGTTTCGCACGCGCCGCCCTCGTTCAAACGCGTCCGTGTCCTTACGCTAGGGACGGATGCGGCGCACTGGATTAGTGATTGGCGTTGCCGCTGTGCGCTTTGTTGGCGTTGTTGGCGTTCGTCGTCGCCGCGCCGTCGGCTCTGATTTGCAACTTGTCAACGACGCTCTTCTTGCCGTCGATGTCGTTGGCCGCTTTCATCGCCGCAGCCTTCTGCGCCGCGTTCGCCACCGTGCCACGGAGCGTGATGACGCCGTCTTCCACGTCAACGTTGATGGTCGAATCCCTCAGATCGTCAACGGCAAAGAGCGCGCCTTTGGTTTTGACGTGGATGTAGCCGTCTTTCAGCCCCGACCCGATGGTGTCGCCCGCCTCTTTGGCCTCCGTGCCGTAGCGTGCTTTCTCTCTTTCGTAATCGGCCTCGCTGATGTTCGCGTTGTAAGTGCGGCGGTTGGCGTTGGCCGTATTTGTGTTGTTGGCGTTGTTGGCGTTGTTGGCGTTGTTGGCGTTGTTATTACCGACGACAGCCGTGTTCCCGTTGGCGCCGGTGTTGGCGTTGTCGGTTGCGGAGCAACCGGCGGCGAGCGCGGCGAGCGCGATGAGCGTTGCAAGTTTCTTCATAATCTGTATCTACTCCTGTGAAAAGTGTGTAACTAACCTACTCTACAAGCCTGACCGTCAACAGCCCTTTCAGGACGAGAGAGCGACCGTGTGCGCCGCACGCGACGACTTCGCAGGCCGCACGGCGACGGGGTGACTCTCATGCTCTGTACGATCAGGGGAATTTTTTTAGCGAACGCATATTTACCACTGCGCCGCGAAAGACGCAAGAGACAGGAACGCGGAACGCGGAATGGAAGGCAAAAAGCATTCGGCTTTTACTTCACCGGTCCGCGTTCCTACTTCATCGTTACAATTTCACCGTGCCTTCTTTCGAGGTATCGATCTGCGCGGTGGGCAGGGATTCGTTGAAGAGGTAGCCCTTCATGTTGTCGA
>DASQDV010000396.1:0-1772 GCA_035633995.1 Pyrinomonadaceae bacterium
TTTGCCGATCTCTTCCATGTCTGCGCGCGCTTGCGGCGAGGCCGTCGCCGCGAGGCCGAATCCTTCGGGGCGATAGATTCCCGAATCCGACTCGATGGCGAGCACGTGTTTCGCCAGTTCGGCGCGATGCGCTTCGAGGTAGGCCGTGCCGCCGCGCAGTCCGTTCTCTTCGTTCGTGTAGAGCACGGCGCGGATCGTGCGGCGCGGCCTCAAACCGAGTTCCTTGAGCAGCCTGACGGTCTCCCACGCGATGATGCAGCCGCCGCCATCGTCGTGCGCGCCCTGTCCCACGTCCCACGAATCGAAATGCCCGCTGACGAGGACGATCTCGTCCGGCTTCTCCGACCCCTTGATCTCCGCGACGACGTTGGCCGACTCGGCATCCGGCAGAAATTTCGCCTCCATCTTGAGTCGCAAGACAGGGCGGTCGCCCCGCTCGTACATGCGCTGCAAAAGCTCCGCGCCTTCGATGGTGATGGCGGCTGCCGGAATCTGCGGTTGGGCTGCGGCGTAGTTCATCGCGCCCGTGGGCGGCGTCTGAAGACTGACGGGCGTGACGGAACGGACGACGGCGGCAACAGCGCCGTGACGCGCTGCGCGCGACGCGCCCGCCCCGCGATACTGCACGGTCTGGCCGTAGTTTGTGAACGGCACGTTGTAGACGACGATCTTGCCGCGCGCGCGTTCGCCGAGCGCGTCCAGTTCGTCGAAACTGCGCACGACGATTGCTTCCGCCGTGATGCCTTCGGGCGGCGTGCCCACGCTGTTGCCGAGTCCGAGCATTGAGAGCGAGCGCGCGACGGGACTCGTCAACTCAAGGCTCTCCGCGCCGCGCACCCAGTGCGGAACCATCACCTTTTCCGCGCGCACGTTATCCAGCCCGTCCGCACGCATCTCGGCCAGCGCCCATTCAATCGCGCGCTCCAAATTGTTTGAACCGCTCAGGCGGTGGCCGATGCGGTCGGTGAGGTGTGCGAGACGGCGATAGGCGCGGTCGCTCGTTAAGGCCGCGCCGATGATGCGCGCGGCGCGCTCGCGGTAGTCATCAATTTTGACGCGCGGCGGCGGCGGGGGCGGCGTTTTCGGTTCGGCGGCTGCGCGCGGTTGTGGCGCGGGCGTTTGCTGCATGAAAGCGGGCTGGCAGGCCAGCGTAAAGATGAGTATGAGCGAGTAGAAAAGACGCACGTTTTGGTCGCCTCCGAAAGTGGCTTGAGAGATCGTGTCCGGCTGACGTTGATTGCCCCGCCATTTTAGCCCGAGTTCGAGCGGGCGCGCTACAGCGACGCAGAGAGTGTGAAGACGCATTTGCAGAAACTCTGGCGCGCTCACTGCCCGGTCGGTTAGAATGCGCGCGCCCTGCCGGGATGATCGGAGCCTAAACGTTTGCCTGTAACTTCCAACTTCGCCGCCGCGCACGCCAAACACGATTATAAACTCTGGCAAGTCATCGCCGCCTCCGCCGTCGGGACGATGATCGAGTGGTACGACTTCTACATCTTCGGCAGCCTCGCGGCGGTCATCTCGCCGCTCTTTTATCCGAAGGGCAACGACACCTTCGCCCTCATCGCTTATCTCTCCACTTTCGCCGTCGGCTTCGTCGTGCGCCCGTTCGGCGCGCTCTTCTTCGGTCGCATCGGCGACCTCGTCGGGCGCAAGTACGCCTTCCTCGTCACGCTGCTCATCATGGGCGGCGCGACCGCTCTCATCGGCTTCCTGCCGACTTACGCCACCATCGGCATCGCCGCGCCCGTCATCCTTCTCGTCATACGCAT
>DASQDV010000397.1:0-1905 GCA_035633995.1 Pyrinomonadaceae bacterium
CTTCCCGCCTCCGGCGTGAGTTTTTCAGTCTCGCACGACTCTCTTTCTAACTTTCCGCCAGATTCATTCGTGCTGCCGGCCTGCACGCAACCGTCAGCCCGCCGGACATGAGAGGTACAAGCATGAAGTTCAAGTCTCCCGCCGCTGCCACTACTACAGCGCTCGCGCTCCTTCTCTCCGTCACCACAGCGGGCGCGCAGGAAAAACCCGCTGACAAAACCAAAGTTGCTACGGCGACCGCCACCACCACCGCGCCCGCCGCTTCGCCTGCGGGCAAAACTTCCGTCATCACGGCGGCGATGTCGCCCGTCGAACTGGCTCGCGCGGCCTTCAACGCGCAGGGCGGCGAGAAGTTTCGCAACTTGAAAAACATGATGCTCATCGGCTCGGTCGATCTCTACGCGCCGAACTCGACGCAATCGCTGACGGGCAAGTTCGGCATGATCGTGGCGGGCGAAAAGCTGCGGCAGGAAGTGCAATCGGCCATCGTCAGCTTCCAACTCATCTACGACGGCGAGCGCAGCTATTCCTCCATGCGCGGCATGAATTTGCCGCCGCTCTCGAAGTTCGGCCTGCCCGTGCTCGCCAAGTTCGACCAGACGGGCTACCAGATCACCGCGCTCCCCGACAAGAAGAAGCAACGCGCTTTTCGCATCGCCGACGCGGAAGGCAACAGCACGGACTTCTACGTCGAAGCGGCGACGGGGCGCATCGTGCGCTTCGAGATTCCTTACAACGGGCTGACTTTCAGTTTCGAATACAAGAGCTTCAAGGAAGTTGACGGCGTGCTCGTTCCCGTCAGTTTCGCGCAGAGGCTGGTCGCGCCGCAGGGCGACTTCATCGCCGAGTTCAAAGTCAAGGAAGTGAAACTCAATCAGGACTTGCCCGCCGACGCCTTCAAGATTCCCGAACAATAGAGCCGGAGGCAAAAGGTAAAAGGGTAAGGGGGAAAGGTAAAGCGCGCGGCTTATCCTTTCCCCCTTACCCTTTTACCCTGACCCTGTTTCAGCGTCTCAGACGCTTAAGATTTCCTGTTCTTTGGTCTTCGCCAGTTCGTCAACTTTGCCGATGTAGGTGTTCGTGAGTTTCTGCACCTCTTCCAGCCCGTCGCGCTCGTTGTCTTCGGAAATCGTTTTATCCTTGAGCATCTTCTTCAATCGCTCGTTCGAGTCGCGCCGTATGTTGCGAATCGCGGTGCGGTGTTCCTCCGCCAGTTCGTGCACCTGCTTCGCCAGTTGCTTGCGCCGCTCCTCCGTGAGCGCCGGGATCGGCACGCGCACAATCTTGCCGTCGTTGGACGGGTTCAAGCCGAGATCGGCGGTGCGTATGGCCTTCTCAATCGCGCCGAGTTGCGAGGTGTCCCAGGGTTGCACGGCGAGCATCTGCGCATCGGGCACGCTGATCGAGGCCATCTGGTTGAGCGGCGTCGGCGTTCCGTAGTAATCGACCACGACGGGGTCGAGCAGCGTCACCACCGCGCGCCCCGTGCGCACGCTCGACAGCCGCTTGCGTAAATCGTCAACCGACGCTTCCATCCTCGGGCGCGTCTCTTTAATCACATCTTTCTCGCTCATATGATTCTCCAAGTGACAAGTGATAAGTGACGAGTGACAAGACGGAAGACAAGCCTTTTGCTCTAACTTGTCGCTCGTCACCTGTCACCAGTCACTGCTTTTCCATGCACACCTTCGTCCCGACGCCCGCCTCGCCCATCACCACACGCATGATGTTGCCGGGGTTACGCATGTTGAAGACGATGATCGGCAACCGGTTGTCCATGCACAGCGAGATGGCCGACGCGTCCATCACCTGCAAACGCTGCTCTAAGACTTCCTGATAGGTGATGCAGTCGTAACGCACGGCCGTCGCGTCTTTCATCGGGTCGGCGTTATAGATGCCTTCCAC
>DASQDV010000398.1:0-3872 GCA_035633995.1 Pyrinomonadaceae bacterium
CACGCCGCCCTACTCCGCCACGCTCCCGCTCGCACGCGCCATCGCGCGCATCTATGAACTCGAAGTGCCGCGTAATCCTTCGTCGAACTTGAACATCGGGATGATCGGCGGCTCGGAGGTCGTCAACGCGAAGGCGGCTGACGCGTGGTTTACGGTTGATTTGCGTTCGACGGACAACGCGGTGATCGCCGATCTGGAAAAGAAGATCAACGTGATCATTCAGGAGGAAGCGAAGCGCGCAGGCATGACCGTGAAAACGGAAGTGATCTCCACGTCGCCGTCGGCGCAGATTCCTAATCACCGCCAGTCGCCGCTCGTGCGGACGGCCGAATCCGTCCACCTCGCGCTCGGTTTCGAGAACCCGCCGATCACGATCACGGGGTCGAACAATTCGAGCGCCGCGCTCTTGGCGGGCATCTCTTCGATCTCGACCGGCGCAGGCCCCTGCGGCGACTCGCACGCGCTCACCGAATACTGCGAGATCGAACCGTTCTACAAAGGCATCAAGAAGATCATCCTGCTCGGCGTGGCGCTTGCGGGCGTGAGCGAATAAGCGCGCGCCGAGGGCGGGTTGCGTCCGGCGTTAGACTTCGGCGTCAGGCGACCGCTTTCGGCTGCGGAATCTCCAGATGGTATGCGGGGTCGTTGTTGCCGGGCGTGAGAAACTTGCTCACCGTGCCTTTCGTCTGCGCCGCTCTGGTCGCATTCTCGAAGGCCTGTTTGTTCGACAGCGACGAAGGCGCGATGTCAACCACGTTGAGGATGGCCGGGTCGGCGCAATGTTTGCTCACCGTGTCCGGGCCGAGCGCTCTGATCTTGGCCTCCATCGCAGCCTTGATCTGGTCGCCGGTCTTGCCCGCGTTCTTCGCCCTCACGTATTCGTCAATCACCGCCTTGCCGGGAGCCTTGTAGAGCGCCTTCTGCGCCGTGACGCCTTTGCCGACGATGTTGTTGAACATGATGCGCGCCTGATCGGCGGGCGTCCGGCTGGTGCTCGTGATGAGGCATGAATTGATCCCGGCGGCGTTGAGTATTTCCGTCAACACTCCGAGCGTGTGAACGCTGACCACTGCTTGATTTGCGTTGGGGCCGAAACTGACAGAGGGTTGTGCCATAGTGCGCAGATGATATTCAACGCGCGCGGCAAGTCAAGAAAATTTTGGTCGGCGCAAGCATAACGACGTGCGAAGGCGCGATTCGAGATAAATAATTCACCTTTTTCGCCCTTCCCTCTGGCGGCGGCGCGCGGCGGCGGCGAGTTCGCCGGGCGTCTTCGCGCCTGTGGGTCGCGGCTTGGGCGGCGCGGTCGGCGAGGAAGGCTTCGCCGCGCTCGGGTCGATCTGCTTCTCGGCCTTTCCGGTCGTTGCCAGTTCGATCTCGGAGTTGGCTTCGCCGCCGATGAGAATGGCCGCGCCGGTGAAGTAGAACCAGAGCATCAGGATGATGACCGCGCCGAGCGAGCCGTAGGTGGCGTTGTAGGAGTTGAAGTAGCCGAGATAGGTGCGGAAGCCGAAGGAGACCACGAGCCAGAGCGTGACGGCGACGACCGCGCCGGGGCTGACCCAGTGCCAGCGCCGGTCTTTCACGTCGGGCGCGAGATAGTAGATCAGGCCGAAGGCGGCGAGCACGAAGATGAGCACCACCGGCCACTGCAAAATCTTCCAGCCCCAGGTGAAGACCTGCCCGAAGCTGAAACTCGCGGCGATGTATTCGGCGATGTGCCCGCCGAACAGCATGAGCGTGAGCGCGGACAGGATCAGGACGGCGAGCGCAACCGTCAGGCCGAGCGAAACGAGCCGCACCTTCCACCAGGGGCGCGTCTCTTCAACTTCGTAAGCGATGTTCAGCGTCTGGCAGATGGCGGTCATGCCGTTTGAGGCCGCCCAGAGCGTGGCGAGTATGCCGAAGGAGATTTTGCCGCCGCCCGAACCTTCTTCCACCTTATCAATCGTCTCGTGGATGAGGTCGCTCGCTTCCTGCGGGACGACCGAGCCGAGCAGGTTGAGGAGCGTCTGGCGCAGTTCGCTTCCGGCGTCGGCGAATTGTCCGAGCACGGCGGTGATAAAGAGCAGGAGCGGAAAGAGCGCGAGCAGAAAATAGTAGGAGAGTTGCGCTGAGCGCCCGAAGATGTCGTCCTCGCTAATCTCCGACCAGACGCGCTTCGCGAGTTCCTTCCAACCCAACCCGCCGAGTTCCCACTGAGATGACATGACCCTGCCTTGCTCCCTTCGCGCCCCGTCTTTGTCATGCGCGCTTTCCCTTGTAGCCCGTAAAGCTTACTTGATCATCGTGCCGGTACGGCTCCAGCGCGTGTTGCGGAAGAAGTCCTGTATGAAGGGGAAGCCGCCCGACGGCTGGCTCTCGTCGTAAGACCAGTAGACGAAGAGGGCGCGACCGATGACGAGATCGCGCTGGACGAATCCCCAGTAGCGGCTGTCGGCGCTGTTGTCGCGGTTGTCCCCCATCACGAAATATGAATCGGGCGGCACGGTGATCACCTTCTGCCCGCCGAGAGTCTTGTAGATGGGAAAACTTTCCGGCTCGTCTTCTCCGGCGAGTCTCGATTCGGGGCTGTAGGCGACGGTGTACGACCCTTCGCCTTCGGGCGCCGGGCTGGCTTCCGTCTCCAGCGGAGCGTGGTCTTCGCGCCGGTCGCGCGTGCGCGGGTCGTCCGGGTGGTTGATGGCCGTGATGACGCGTTCCGCAAGCGGCTGGCCGTTGATGATGACGCGCGTGCCGCGCAGTTCGATGCGGTCGCCGGGCAGGCCGATGACGCGCTTGACGTAGTTGGTGACGTACTGCCGGTTGCCCGGGTCGTTCGGGTCGTCGCGCCAGGGCTCGATCTGGTTGCCGGGATATTTGAAGACGACGATGTCGCCGCGCCTGATCTCGCGTTGCGGCAGGAACGGCAAAGGCGTCGAGCCGGGCGCAAAGATGAACTTGTTGACGAGCAGGTGGTCGCCAATCGTGATCGTGTTCTGCATCGAGCCGGTCGGGACTTTTACGGCCTGCACCACGAACGTCATGCCGAAGAGCGCCATGATCGCCGTCACGACGAGCGACTCGAAATACTCGCGCCATACGCTGCGCGGCGGTCCCGGCTGGACGGGCTTCGCCTCCTTCGCGCCCGGCGCTCGCTCGGTCTCCTGCTGTTCTGTAGCCCGCGCCGCGCTCCGGCGCGCCGCCTTGTTCGCCGGAGTCTCGGGCGGCGGCTCTTCTATGATCGTCGAACGGGAATCATTGCTCATAAAATTTATCGTAGAGAACGGCGCGCGGGGCGGTCAAGCCCGCACCACTTTTCCGGCTGCTTTTTAATCCGCTGCTTCCGCGTGTGCCTCTGCTTGCGCCGTCAGGTTCAACTCTTCGAGCGCGCGGCGTGCAGCGTCCGCCTCGGCGGCCTTGATCGTCGCGCCTGCGCCGCGCATGCGGTGCTCGGCGAAGACGACTTCGACGTGGAACGTGCGCCGGTGCGGCGGCCCTTCCGTGTCCACGACGTTATACGTCGGCGTGACGCGAAAAGTCGCCTGCACCAATTCCTGCAACATCGTCTTGTAGTCTGCGGCGGCGGCCTCTTCCGGCGTCGCCTCGGCCAACTCGGAACTGAGCAGTTGGCGCACGAACTCGCTGGCGACCGCGTAGCCTCCGTCCAGATAGACGGCGGCGATGATGGCCTCGACCACGTCTGCGAGCAGGGCGCGCTTGCGCCGCCCGCCGGTCTTCTCTTCGCCGCGCCCGATGCGCAGATTGTCGCCGAGTCCGAGGCGGCGCGCGACGCGCGCGAGCATCACGGTGCTCACGAGCCGGTGCTTCATGCGCGAGAGATCGCCTTCGGTGGCGTCGGGAGTGGACTGAAAGAGGTAGTCGGCGACGGC
>DASQDV010000399.1:0-2502 GCA_035633995.1 Pyrinomonadaceae bacterium
AGCGACCGGGTTGTCAACACCCATCCCGGTTGCCTGCACGCGCCCGTTCTCGATCCCGGCGGAGACGAAACGCCCCGCGAGGGAGTCGTCGCGCTCCTGCGACAGCTGGCGCAAGACCGCCTGAACGCCCCGGCTGTCGGAATAGACCTCGATCACGATCTGGAAGTCGGGGTTGTTGGCGAAGAGTGCGGCGAGCGGTTCGACCGTAGCGGAGGCGGCGGGGGCGAGTTCGGACGCGCGCGCGCCCGCCCAGAGGTTGTCGGGCAGCACGAGCGTGATGCCCCGCCCCGTGTCGCGCACCGTGCCATAGCGCGCCAGTGTTTGACGAAGCGCGACGGCGGCCTGTTGTTGCTGTTCGAGGCGGCGCTGCGCTTCCTGACGCTGTATCTCCGCGCTTCTCTCGCCTTCGATACGCGCGACCTTCAACTTCGCCTCTTCCGATGCGCTGCGCTCTCTCTGCAATTCGTCGCGCAGGCGCGCTACTTCCATCCTCAGTTCACGCACCTGCTGGTTGGCGTTCGCCAGATCGCGATCCGACAACTCGCGTGCGCGCTCCTCGCGCTGGAGCGCGGTGCGCAAATTCGTGACCTCCTGCGAAGCGGAATCGGCTGAACGCTCGGCGTCGCGCACCGCCGCGTCACGCCGCGCGATCTCTTCGCGTCGCAACCGCGCAGCCTTGCGCGACTCCGCCACTTCTTCGGCGTTCGCCGCCAGACGCGTCGCCTGCCGCGCCTCGACGTCAACTTCTTCCTCCGGCTGTTTCAGACGCCACTTGGTCTCGGCGACTTCAAGTTGATCCGTCGCCGTTTTCAACTCCGTGACGGCGTCGCGCTCCGCGCCCGCAAAGCGCGCGAGGTTGACGGCCTGCCGCGCGCCGAGCAGGGAGATGGGCGTGCGCACGTAATCGGCGTCGGCTATTTCCGGCACGCGGCTGCTGTTCAGGTAGTCGCTGGTATTTCCGAGATATAGGATCGGGGCGGTCGCAACGCTCGCCTCGCCCGGATTGTTGGGCGGCAGGTTTTCGAGCACGACCGCGCGGCTCGGCCCGCGCACGAGGAAGTGCGGCTCGGCGGTCACGATCATGGCGAAGGTTTGCAAGGGCGTGGTGGCGTCGAGTTTCGAGTTGACGAACATGCCGCCGCCGCGCTTGATCTCGCCGAGGTTATCCACGCGCCCTTCGGGCGTGATCGCCCAGAGCACGAAGGTCGAATAGACGCCGCCGACTTCGATGGCGCGTGGAAGATTTTTGAGACTGAGTTCCACGCGCGTGCCGCGCCGCCCCGTGCGCCTGACTTTGGCCTCGCCCGTCAGGCGCGGAAGTCTGGTCGTGCCGCGAAAGCGCACGGTCACGTTTTGATCGAGCGGGTAGGTGATGGCTACGGTCTCGCGGCGCATGTCGCTCTGCGCGGCGGCTGTGAGGGGGGCGACGGCAAACGACGCGAGCAGGAGCAGCGAGACGATAAAGCCTTTGAGCAGTTTTTCCTCTGAGCGCGGATACTTCATATAACTTGGCCTCTCAAGATTGGTTGAAAGATGTGCCCCGGCTGAGACGCGCAGGCACGGGAGAATGCTAGATGTCGCTTGAATGGATGCGCGCGCCGCGCCGAGTGTTGCCGCGATAATTGCGGAAAGAGGCCGCTTAAACTTCATAGCAGCCTCTCGAAATTCCAGTCAGGCGGTTCACGCTCAACCGCGCGCCGCGCGCCTCTCGGCCATCCACTGCACGACGGCGACGGAAACAGCACACAGCAAAAGGACGTGTATGAAACCGCCCTTCCCCAGCAGCACGCCGACGAGCCAGACGACGAACAGCGTCACAGCTATGCCCCAGATTACCAATTCACCATCACCGCAATCCTCCGGATCAACTTCTCTCTGCGGAGCGAACACCGGCGAAACTCATTTCGCGGCGTTGCTGGCCGCGACCGGCAGCCCGACGGCGCGAACTGACGAGCGCGATGCATCGCCGCCGACGAGGAGCGGGACGCCGGCGTTCGATAGCGCGCCCGTCAGCGTGCGAAGCATCCGGTCTTCGTTTGCCGCGCCCGGCGGCGTTTTCGTGTTCTCTTCAGCGCGCCAGATCAACCCGCCGTCGCGACCGGAGAAGCCGAGCGCGAAGGCCGTGCCGGAGGCGACGATCACGTCGAGCACACCGTCGTTGTCGAGATTCGCAAAAGTCGCCATGTAAGCGTCGGTCGCGCCCTCGACCGCCCAGTTGACTTTGCCCGCCGTGCTGATCACGGCGACGCGCCCGTTCTGCGTCACCATGACGATCTCAATCGTGCCGTCGTTGTCCATGTCGGCGGCTGTCAGACGCCCGCGCGGCTTATCCTGTTCCGTCGTGATGCGACCGAGCGGCTTCAAATCCGAGCCTTCAAAAAAGAGCAGGCCATGATCCGTGCCGATGACGACGAGCGTGCCGCGCGGCGTCGCCAGGACGAGCGGCGGCGTCGTAAAGGGCACGTCGAATTTGATCGCGCGCACGATTGTCGCGTCACGACG
>DASQDV010000400.1:0-2030 GCA_035633995.1 Pyrinomonadaceae bacterium
ACGTTGTAGCGCGCGTCGTCGTAGAAGTGTACGCCCTGATTATCGCTCACGTCGCCGTCGCAATAAGGCAGGATGACTTCGAGCGCGGCGTTGTTGACGACCGGGCGGTTGAAGTCCACGGGCGCGAGCGGCAGCACGGCCTTGATCGTGTAGGGCGAGCCGAGCGAGGCGTTGTAGACGTAATGCTTGACGACGCCTTCGCCGCCGCGCGAGTGTCCCATCGTGCCGACTTTGGCGAGGTTGAATTTGCCGACGAACTTCGTGCCGAAGGGCGAAGCGCCCGTCGTGTTGAAGGTGTTCAGGCGACCGAGGTGGTGCTGGATGAGTTCGGCGCGCGCCTGCATGCCGAGGTCGGTCATGTTGTTATCGTAGGCGTTGATGCCGTTCGCGCTGACGGAGACGACGACGTAGCCGTTGCTCGCCAAGGTTTGCGCGATGTAGTCGTAGCCTTGAAAACTGGGGATCGGCTGTTCGGTCGTGGCACACGGCCAACGAAGCGTAGCGGTCGAGTTGCGATAACAGGTGGCGTGGCGCCCGTGCATGAAGACGATGACGGGATAAGGGCCGTTGGCGAGCGAGGTCGGGTAGTGTATGGAGGCGCGCACTTCGACCGAAATGGGGAAGCCGACGGGGCGGAAGACGGAATTGCCGTAGTTATATTCTTCGCGCGTGACGGCGTTGGGGCCGGTCGTGCCGGGGTCAGGGGTCTGCGCTTGCGCGAGGTTCGCGCTCGCAACGCTCATGAACATCAGGAAAGCAAAAGCGATGAGATGATTGATTCGTGAGGGTTTCATTATTACTGGTTACCTCCTTTGGCTCCGCCGTCGAGTTTCAATTTCTCGGGCAGCGCCGAGCGGTCTTCTTTATTCTTCTTGTCGCCGTAGGAAAGATAGATCGTCGCGCCTTCGACGAGCGCGGCTTCGTCATAAGTGATGACGGTGATTTCGTCTAACTCTTCGCTCTCGACGCCGTAGCCGATGGCCGTGTCGTCCACCCAGATGACGGGCGGCATGGCGCGGACGGGAAACGGCCCGCCCTTGACCGTCAGGCGGAAAGCCCTGCCGACCGAGCGCGTCTCGCCTTTAATCTTGACTTCCTTCATCTGCGGCAGCGTCACTTCTTCGACGCGATAGCTTTTCAATTTATGCTGGCCGACGGCGCGTGTGTTCTGGCCTTCGCCGAGCACGCGTCCGGGCAGTCTCAAAATGTCGGTCACGGTCAACTCCTGGTTGGCGGGAGTATCAGAGGCGGCGGCAGGCGTATCCTGCGCGAAAGAACTCGTGGCGCACACGCTGAAGAGGAACAGGAAACTCGTCGTCAACAGGATGCTTTTCCATCCTTGGCGTCGGCGACGTTCGTTATTCGCAAGGCGCATAGAATCTTCTCCTTATGGGATAAAAAATGGTGTTGGAGACAAACAGTGCCTGCCGGTGAGAGCAAGCAACAGTACTCCGTAAAAAGCGGGGGGTGAAGCGCGATTCGGAACAGAAAGCGACGCTTAAATTCGCGTCCGTTTGTGTATGTTGGAGATTGACTGTTTACGTGAGATTGGTAGAGAAAACTCGCGCAAACGACATTAATGCAGGCACACTTAATAGATGCTCAGGCGGGCTGAAAAGTTGCACGGCGGGCGGGCGAAATTTTAACTCTCAGGCTTCCGTCTCGCCTGCCTTCGATCACACCGCCGAAGAGTTTGACGAGGGCGTCAAGGTCTTCGCTGTTCCGCTGTTGCCCCTCGACGATACTCAGCAATATTCCGTTGATGTGATTGAGCTGCTGCGTATTTTGCGCGACGATCCGGCTCAGTTGGTCGAGATTTTCTTTAGTCTCTTGTTGTCCCGCCGCTAAATCGAGGATTTGTTAGTTGGTTTGTTCCCGTTCCGCTTAGAATCTCGCCTCAAAGTCTGCTCGATTCTTCAGCAAAAACTCGATAGCACGCTCCATCTCGTCGCTGGTCATGTTGCTTCGCCTCCTGTGCGAGCATTTACACAAAAATCGCGCACCCGCCGAGTCGCCTTCGGAGGCGACTC
>DASQDV010000401.1:0-4252 GCA_035633995.1 Pyrinomonadaceae bacterium
GGAGCGACCCTGCTTGCGGTCGGTGACGCCGACCGAATCGAGCGTGCCGCGAATGACGTGGTAGCGCACGCCCGGCAAATCCTTCACGCGCCCGCCGCGAATGAGCACAATCGAGTGCTCCTGCAAGTTGTGGCCGACGCCCGGAATGTAGGTCGTCACCTCGATGCCGTTGGTCAGGCGAACGCGCGCCACTTTGCGCAGCGCCGAGTTCGGCTTCTTCGGGGTCTGCGTGTAGACGCGCGTGCAGACGCCGCGCCTTTGCGGCGACGATTGCAAGGCTGGGCTGGCCGTCTTGTACTTCACGTCCTGGCGGCCTTTGCGAACAAGTTGATTGATGGTCGGCACTGCTGTTTCGTCCTCTTTAGTCTTCTCGTTGACGCGGAAGTTTCTCTAAAGCGCAAAAGACTCCGAATCCTGCCTCTAACCGGAACCAGTCCGGCAGTCAGCGCAAGAAGCGGTTGGCCTCTATTGATTTAATTAAAGCGGGATGTTCTGCGCTTCGTCCCCTCTTTACGAGGCGGGACGGGCGTGGATCATGGCTTCCCCACGAGCCAAAATGTTTCTCTGTGGCGTCGCCTATCCCGAAGGAAAGGAGTGAGGCGCTTAAAAGTAAAACTTGCGCCCTGATTTGCGTGCATCGCGCCGGAATCCGCTGGCGGTTAAAACCTCTTAACCGGCGGCACGCGAGCATTTACGCCACAATAATTATCAAGCGGCCGTCCTGAAACACAGACAGCCCGGCAACGCCTCCACACCGACAGAACCTACTAAAGCGCTGCACACTTGGAAATATGGACTGCATGTCCAAACGAAGGATTGTACGGAACGCCTTTCAGTCTGTCAAGTTGCGGGCGGGCTGTCACGGTGGTACTTCTCCGATAAATCGTGAACCCATCAATTCGGGCGAGAAAGGGCGTTTCCGTGAATGGAAACGCCCTTTTGTCCGGTTGAGTTTTAAACGAGAGAGTAAGGTTTACTCGTCGTCGTCTGCGACTGCATCGCCGTCGCCTGTGGCCGTGACGACCGCTGCTGCTGCTGTGGTGGCGGCGGCGGTGCGCGCGGCGAGAGTGGCGGCGTCAAGGCCGGACGGGAGTTCCGGCAGGTCGTCCAGGCCGCGATCCATGTGGGCGGCCTGTTCTACCGTCTCGTCGCGGTCAACCGTGACGTTGCGGTAGAACTCCATCCCCGTCCCGGCGGGAATGAGGCGACCCATGATGACGTTTTCTTTCAGGCCGCGCAGGTAGTCTATGCGCCCTGAGATGGCCGCTTCGGTCAACACGCGCGTCGTCTCCTGGAACGAAGCTGCAGAGATGAACGAATCGGTCGAGAGCGACGCCTTCGTGATACCGAGCAGGAGCGGTTCGGCCTTCGCCTGTTCGCCGCCGTCGGTGTCCGCGACGCGCGCGTTCTCGTCCGTGAAGCGGAAGCGATCAACCTGTTCATCAAGCAGGAACTCCGTGTCGCCGACTTCGCGTATCTTCACCCAGCGCAACATCTGGCGGACGATCACTTCGATGTGCTTGTCGTTGATGTTCACGCCTTGCAGGCGATAGACCTCTTGAATCTCGTTGACGATGTACTCCTGCAAGCGGTTCATACCGAGAACACGCAGGATGTCGTGCGGGTTCAAGGGGCCGTCCATGAGGGCTTCGCCCGCGCGGACGCGGTCGCCTTCCTGCACGTTAATGTGCGTGCCGCGCGGAATATCGTACTCGCGCTCCTCGCCGTCGTTGCCGACGACGATGAGTTTCCGCTTGCCCTTCGCGATGGGGCCGAGTTTGATCACGCCGTCAATCTCGGACATGATGGCCGTCTCGCGCGGCTTGCGCGCCTCGAACAACTCCACCACGCGCGGCAGACCGCCCGTGATGTCTTTGGTCTTCGTCGTCTCACGCGGAATCTTCGCGATCACGTCGCCCGGTTCGACTTCGTCGCCGTCCGACACCATCAGGTTGGCGCGCACGGGCATCTGGTAAGTCTTCAGGATTTTGTTCGCGCTGAGACTGCGAATCTCGAAACGCGGCTGCTTCTTCTCGTCGGGCGAATCCTTGACGACGAGGCGCGATTGTCCCGTGACCTCGTCCACCTCTTCGTCAACGGTGACGCCTTCCTTCAAGTCCTGATACTTAATCTTACCGGCCACCTCCGTGAGAATCGCGAAGGTGAACGGGTCCCACGTGGCGAGGAGTTGATCCTGCCGGACGCGCTGGCCGTCTTCGACGTGGATGTGCGCGCCGTAGACGATCTGGAAGCGCGCCACCTCGCGGTTGCGCTCGTCGTGGATGGTGAGCGCGCCGTTGCGGTTCATGGCGATGATCTCGCCCTTGCGGTTCTTGACGGTCTGGAGTTCGACGTAATGGATCGTGCCGTCGGTACGCGCTTCGTGCTTGGAAGACTCTTCGAGGCGCGCCGTGCCGCCGATGTGGAACGTGCGCATCGTGAGCTGCGTGCCCGGCTCGCCAATTGATTGCGCGGCGATGACGCCGACCGCCTCGCCGATGTCAACCGGTTTGCCCGTCGCCAGATTGCGCCCATAGCACTTGATGCAGACGCCTCTGCGCGATTCGCAGGTGAGCACCGAACGAATGCGGACGCGCTGCACGCCGGAGCGCTGAATCTCCGCCGCGATGTCTTCGTCAATCTCCGCGCCTGTCTCGACGATGATGCGTCCCTCGACCGGGTCGATCACGTCATCGAGCGCCGTGCGACCGACGATACGGTCGCGCAGACTCTCGATCTCTTCGCCGCCTTCGACGATGGCCGTCGAAGAAATTCCGCGCAGCGTGCCGCAGTCGGGTTCGCTGATGATCACGTCCTGCGCCACGTCAACGAGGCGGCGCGTGAGATAGCCCGAGTCGGCGGTCTTCAAGGCCGTGTCGGCGAGACCTTTGCGCGCGCCGTGCGTCGAGATGAAGTACTGCAAGACGTTCAAGCCTTCGCGGAAGTTCGAACGAATCGGCGTCTCGATGATTTCGCCGGAAGGCTTCGCCATGAGGCCGCGCATACCTGCGAGCTGTCGAATCTGCTGCGCGGTACCGCGCGCGCCCGAATCCGACATGATCAGGATCGGGTTGAGTTCATTCAAGTCCTTCTCGCGCTTGTCCATCGCCTTGAACATCTCTTTGGCGACCTTATCGGTCACTTCCGACCAGATGGCGATGACCTTGTTGTAACGCTCGCCGTTCGTGATGACGCCGTCGCGGTATTGCTTGTCAACTTCGATCACGTCCGAGTCGGCCTGACCGACGAGCACCTTCTTCGCATCCGGCGTGACGAGATCGTCAATGCCGATGGAGATTCCGGCGCGCGTCGCGTACTGGAAGCCGAGCGTCTTCAGATCATCAAGCATCTTCACCGTCATCTCGTGGCCGAGACGCAGGTGGCAATAGTTGACGATGGCGGTCAAGCCCTTTTTCTTGAGCGTGCCGTTGATGTAGGGCAAGCCTGCCGGAATCGAGTCGTTGAAGATGACGCGACCGACTGTTGTGTTGATGACGCGGCTCACGTTCTCCTGCACGGTGGCGCGCATGATGTCCTGCGTGTCGTGCTCCTGCGTGAGATCAATCAGGTCGTTGCGCAGGCGCAGTTTGATCGGCGTCTGCGTCGTGACCTCTTTCGCGTCGAGCGCGAGCAGCACTTCGTCCGTGTTGGCGAAGACGCGTCCCTCGCCCTTCGATCCGGCGCGGTCGCGCGTCAGGTAGTAGCAGCCTAAGACGATGTCCTGCGAGGGCACGGCGATGGGCTGACCCGACGCGGGCGACAGGATGTTGTTCGACGCCAGCATCAAGACCGCCGCCTCGATCTGCGCTTCGGGCGAGAGCGGAATGTGGACGGCCATCTGGTCGCCGTCGAAGTCCGCGTTGAAGGCCGTGCAGACGAGCGGGTGAATCTTGATCGCCTTGCCTTCGACCAGCACCGGCTCGAAAGCCTGTATGCCGAGACGGTGCAGGGTCGGAGCGCGGTTCAGAAGCACCGGATGCTCGCGAATCACTTCTTCGAGAATGTCCCACACGACCGGCTCTTGCCGGTCAACCATCTCGCGCGCCTGCTTGATCGTCGCGGCGTATTGCTGCTTCTCAAGCTGGTTGTAGATGAACGGTTTGAACAACTCCAGCGCCATTTTCTTCGGCAGGCCGCACTGGTGGAGTTTCAACTCCGGCCCGACGACGATGACGGAACGCCCCGAATAATCGACGCGCTTGCCGAGCAGGTTTTGACGGAAGCGTCCCTGCTTGCCCTTCAAGGTGTCCGA
>DASQDV010000402.1:0-11130 GCA_035633995.1 Pyrinomonadaceae bacterium
ACGCGATAGCCTTCCGCCGACAGCAGCGTCTCCAACACATCGCGCATGATCTCCTCGTCGTCAACGACGAGCACCGAACCCTTCTTCGCCATAAGACAATTAAAACAGTGACGAGTGACAAGTGACAAGTGACGGGAAAGATAAATGATGAATGCGGGAGGATGAATTAAAAGCTGTCAGTTGTCAGTTGTCCGTTGTCAGTTGCATGTGGTTATCACACGAGTTACTCAAGACGGTCTTGAACAACGGACAACTGACAACGGACAACTGACTGTCTCGTGTTCATCCTTCCGCATTCATCATTTTCTTCTCCGGCCTTTGAAGGTCATCAGGACGCGGCGGCCTCTGGGGCGCGGGGCGGACGCGGCGGCGTGGCGCTCGGCGGTGACGAGGAGACGGAACTTGCCGGAGCGGACGCCTTCTGTGCGTGCGTAGGTCTGGAGGCGGTTGAGGTCGCGCGCGGGCAGGCTGCCCATGTAGACCGTGCCCATGTCTTCGGGAATCAAAGCCCACATCGCGTAGCGGCGACCACGACCGAAGCGAGAGGCGGGCGGCACGCGATGGAAGCGCACGCGGACGTAGGCCGTGCCGTCCTCGGTTGCAACGCGCGCCGTCCCGCGTGCGCCGCGCGCTCCCCTGTCGCCGACGAGGGTGAGCGTGCGCGCCGACGCGTCGCGCCTGATGGCCTCGTCAATCTCGTTAAAGAACGCGCCCTCCGAACCGCGCGCACGTGCCGCGCCTGTGGTTCGCAAGGTGGTTGCGGCCGTTGCCGCAGGTGTCGCGGCGCGCGGCGGCGCGTTTGTCCCGGCGGTCGCAGTTGCACCCGTTCGGCGGGGCGCGGTAGCGGCAGGAGCAGCGGCGGCGGCGGGGGGCGCGGCGCGTCGCGTGGCCGCGCGACGTTCGCGGCCTGCGGTTTCACGCGCGTCGTCTTTGATGGGAAAGAGCGCGGCGACTTCGTTGGCGCGTGTCGAGAAGAGGGGCGCGCCCGTCGGGCGTTCGGGGCGTGCGTCCGCTTCCGCCGTCACGATCAGGCTGTAGCGCGCAAACTCCGACGGGTGCGTGAAGACGAGCGAACCCGCGCCGCGCGCGCCGCGCCGCAACTCGCCGAGACGGAGTATGCGCCCGCCGCTCGCCCACGCGACGAACGTGCGCGCGTGCGGCGCAAACTTCTGCGGCGGCGGCAAATTCATTGCCGTCAGGCGCACGCGCCCGCCCCCCGCCGTCGGCTCGACTTCCAAACGCCCGCTCGCGCGCGGTGCGAACGAACGCAAGCGCACGATCACCGTCATGCCGTCGGCGGACATCTCGAACATGCCGACACGCGCGTTGCCCTCCGCGCGAACCATCGAAATGCCCGACGCGACGAGCAGCAGCAATACGACGAGGGCGGCGCGAGAGCGTGCCGACGCACGCGCGCCTGCTACCGACGCCCGCGACATGAGACTTCTCTTGTGTGCCATGAAGACCTACGGCCTGAATTGTGGTATCGAACGGCTGCGAGATTACACCAAGAAGGGGAAAAGGGTAAGGGGTAAAGGGTAAGGGGTAAAGGGAAAAGGTAAAGAGGAAGAAGCGGTGCGGGCAGACAGGTCTCGATCTTTGAACCTTTAACCTTTACCCCTGAACCTTTTCCTTTCAGCTTATGCCCCTTACCCTTTTCCCTGATCTTCAATCGCTCGCGGCTTGCAGGTGCGCGCGTCCCTGCGCGGTGGGGAGCGTGATGCGGAAGGTCGTGCCGCGACCGGGTGCGCTCTGGACGGTGATGTGGCCGGAGTGCTCCTGCACGATGCCGTAGGAGACGGCGAGGCCGAGACCCGTGCCGCGCCCGACGCCTTTGGTCGTGAAGAAAGGATCGTAGATGCGCGCGACGTTTTCGGGCGCGATGCCGATGCCCGTGTCGGCGACGAGGACGGAGACGGTTTCCCCGTCTTCCGTCGAGGTCGAGAGCGTGATCTGGCCGCCGTTGGGGATGGCGTCGCGCGCGTTCAGGATCAAGTTGGTGAAGACCTGTTGGAGCTTGCCGCCGTTGCCGTAGGCCGAGGGGAGGCGCGTGTCGTAGTCGCGCACGATCTCGATCTGGCTCTGGCGCAGTTGCGGCTCTAAGAGTTGCAGCGTGTCGTCGAGCACGCGGTTGACATCAACCTCGTCGAACTCCGTGACGAGGCCGGTGCGCGAGAAGTTGAGCAGGTTGTTGACGATGCCTGTGGCGCGCTCGGTCTGGCGATGAATTTTTTCGAGCAGCTTGTGCTTCGGGTCGCTCGCCGAGAGCATGCCGAGCAGCATCTGCGTGTAGCTGGAGACGCCCGTGAGCGGCGTGTTGATCTCGTGCGCGACGCCCGCCGCGAGCAGACCGATTGAAGAGAGTTTCTCGCGCTGCTGCAATTGTTCTTCGAGACGCACGCGCGCCGTCACGTCTTCGAGGACGACGAGCGCACCCGTGTGCGCGGCGATCTCCGTGCGGCGCAAGGGGGCAAACGCGATGTTGAGAATGAGCGGACGCCCCTCGCGCGTGGCGGTGTGGAGCTTATAAATGTGCCTGAGGCTCGCCAGTTCCCAGCGGTTCTCGCCGAGCGCCTGTTCGAGCGTCTCCGCGAAATCCTCCGCGAACAAATCTTCGACACGCGCGCCGACCGCTTCGTCGCGACGCACGCCGAGCAACTCTTCGAGCGCCGTGTTGCAGCCCGTGATGCGCCCGCCCGAATCAACTGCGAGCAGGCCGACGTTGATCGACTCGACGATTGACTCGTTGAATTCTTTGAGCAGTTCGAGTTCGGCGGCGCGCTCGGTCTGCTCCTGGTAGAGCAGGCTGTTTTCGATAGCGACCGCCACGTAGCCGGAGATGGTGCGCAGGATTTCCAAGTCTTCCGAAGAGAGGAGCGCGCCGCCCGTCGAACGCCCCAGACCGATGACGGCGACCATGCGCCCACGCACGACGCACGGCACATAGTAGTGCAGGGCGCGGCGCACAAAACTGCTCGTCTCCGGTTGCAGGTCGATGTCGTCGGCGCGCACGATTCCCTCTTCCGCCGAGCGCACGCGGATCATCTCGCGGAAATCCTGCGGCACGATCACTTCCGTAGACAGCCCGACCGAGCGCGCCACGCGATAACCGGAAGGCGCGCGCGCGTCCTCTATGAAGATGGCGACGCGCGCCACGCCCAACACCTGTTCGAGACGGCTGACGAGCGCGTCGAGGAGAGGTTCGAGCGTGGTGGTTGCCGAGAGCGTGCGCCCGAAGTCGAGCAGGCCGTTGCGGAGGTCGTAGCGTTCGCCGTAGAAGAGGCGGTCGGTCTGTTCCTGCAAGAAGTTTTTAATGGGCGCGGCGGTCATCACGATGACCGTCATGGCGAGCACGGCGATGATCACGCGCAGCGTGATGACGCCCGGCGTCACCACCTCGCCGCCGAACGCGTAGAGACCCGCGACGTAGACGACGACGCCGATCATCAAGGCGATGGCAAGCGTCGTCAGCGCATAGACGGCGGCGCGGCGCACCACCACGTCCACGTCCATCAGGCGATAGCGCACGACGGAGTTGCCGAAGGTAAGCGGGATCAGGATCAGCGGCAGCACAGCCGCGTCGATGAGCCAGCGCTCCGTGCCCACGTCGGTCGCCGCCGCTGCCACGTCGCCGAAGAGATAGCCGGCGGCGTAGAGCAGGCTGAAGGGCGTGACCGCCAGAATCGACCCCCACACGACCCACTTCAACTGCTGGCGCACCACCGCCACCTTGCTCTTCCAGAAACGACGGACGAGGATGGCCGAGCCTGCGACGAGCGCAAGCCAGAAGTGCACGAGTTCGGCCTTGTAAAGATTGCCGATGAAGGCGTCGGAGAAGTCGAGGCGCGAGGGCGGCACGAAATCTATGAGCGTGGTCAGCGCGAGGAGCGCGACGGCGGGCGCATAGAGCAGCGGGGCGAGCCAGCGCCTGTGCTCGGAGATGGCGCGGCGCACCGGGTAGATCGCGCAGAAGTGCAGAAAGAGCGGCGCGAAGAGAACGTAGGCCGCGTCGTCGAGGAAGGCGATGGCGAGGTCGAGGTCTTCGTAGAAGCCGATGGGCTTGTAGAAGTGCAGGACGAAGGCGGCGAGGCAGAGCGTCGTGAAATGCAGGACGAAGGGCGCGCGCCCGCCCTGCTTGAAGAGCACGAAGAGGCCGACGAGCAAATAGACGATGCCGATCAGGTTGATGTAGTAGTTGCGCGTCGTGCGGTTCGGGATCGGTTGCAGGTTGTCCAGATAGACGTGGTAGCCGACCGTCTCGCCGTTTGCGGCGGGGCGTTCGATAACGTAGTGCAGCGGTCGTCCCGTATTGGCGGCGTCCTCCAGATACTTGGGGATGTCTGCGGTCGAGACGACGGGTTCGTTATGAATTTCGTCGGTGCTGATGGCGACGAGGCGGTCGCCGGGAACGACGCCGAGGATGCCTGCGCGGCTGGCCGCCGAGTTCGGGGCGACGGCGCGCGCGATGATGCCCTGCTCG
Organism: Pyrinomonadaceae bacterium; assembly: GCA_035633995.1. Classification (GTDB taxonomy): domain Bacteria; phylum Acidobacteriota; class Blastocatellia; order Pyrinomonadales; family Pyrinomonadaceae; genus JAIVJZ01. The sequence continues at coordinate 4,481 of DASQDV010000402.1, forward strand.
GTCTGCTCCCACGCCACGCCGTCGGTGGGCGGGGGCGTGCGCGTCAGGCGCTGCGCAAAATTGAGCGTCCCGGCGGCGACAAGCAGCGAGGCCGCAATCAGCAGCACCCACGCACGCGTTGTCAGCACCGATTTCATCTCGCGCCTTCGCTCCTTTCACCACTCAAAACGACAAAACAAAGGCAATTGATGTTCCAGTCGGGACGGAGAACGCCGCCGCTTCCCCGTCGTGCGCGCGACCGGAGGCGCGCGTCTCGCATCATCCACTCAATACGGCGCTTCGCGTGCTTCGCGCACAAACTCGACAAATTCGGTTCGAAGGAAAAGCCGGACGAACTTAAATCCAACTTTTTGCATTTATCCGAGATTTCGGAAAAATATGGTTTTTGTTGGCTTTTAACGCAGACTCCGACCGGCGCACATAGAAACGAAAGGCACAGGCGAGCGGGCGACGGAAACTTCACGCCTGTTCGCTTGTGCCTTCACCTTCGTCGGCCTACTTTCGAATGTTCAGAAGCGGACTGAAATTCCGCCGCGCACGCTTCGGCGATTCGTGCTCAGGGAGGTGAGCGTTTCGCCGTCGTCCACAGCGGTTTGCGCGTCGAGCAGGTTGCGCGCGTCGAGCACGGCTTCGGCGCGCAAAGGCAGGCCGAAGGTCGGCAAGTCCTGCGTGACGAGAATGCTCAAACTGGGGTCGAAGACCGCGACGCGCCCGGCGAAAGGATCGATGGCGAAGACGGCGGCGCGCGGCGAGAACCGCACGACCGTCCGCACCTCTGTTCCCGTGTCGAAACTGGATTCGACCTGCGCGGCGACGGTCTGGAAAAATCCGTCGCGGAACAGGTCATTCGGCGACGCGCCGGAGTTGGCGGCGGAGAATCCGGCGGCGAGTTGCTGCCCGCGCCCGAACGCGTAACCGGCGGAAGTTTTCAGGAAGCTGCCGAGGCGGCGCGCATAGACGACTCTCAGGCCGCGCGCCGCGCCCTGTTGATTGGCGACGCTTAAAAGTTCCGTGCCGCGCTCGTTCGAGAAATCGTTGAGCGGCAAATTCATCAACCCGACGCCGCGCCCGTCCGTCGTGTCGAAGAAGGCCGTCGCCTCGATGCTCGAATTGTTGTCCAGCACGCGCTCGACGCCGAACTCCAGACGGCGGCTGCGCTCCATCACGGCGCGCCCGTCAACAAACGCCACGGGCTGTTCGGACATTTCGGGAAACACGATTGCGCCGTCCTCGAAGCGCGCCACGGATTGCGGCTGCGAATTCGTGCCGCCCGGCGCGTAGCCGAAACGAAAGCGCGTGCGCGCGTCGGCGTCGAACTGGAAGCCGAGGCGCGGGCTGAACACGCCAGAGCCGTGTGCGCCCGTGAAGCGCGAATAGTCCAGACCGAGCACGACGACCACGCCCTCGCGCACGACCCACTCGTCCGTCGCGCGCAGAGAAACCTGCTTGAGCGCGCTCGGCGCGTCATCTTCCGACGCCGCCGACGACGCGGCGGAGTTGGGCGCGAGCGGGAGCGTCGCGCCGCCGATGGTTGCGCTGAACAGGTGTTGCGCGCCCGCGCGGAAGCGCCCGGTGGTTTCGAGACGCGCGTAGCCGTTCGTGGCGAGTTGGCCTGCGAAGATCAGGTTAAGTCCCTCGTTCGCGGGGACAGAGACAGCGAAATTCGTGCCCGCATAGACCGGCGCGTTCGGGTTGGCGGAGGCTGCGGTGAAGGATTCTATGACGCCCTGCGCGCTGCGGCCGTCGTTCGTCCAGTCGCCCGCTTCGTCCGCCGACGCCGCTTCCTCGCCCGCCTCTATGGATTCTTCGACAGCCGCGATGGTTTTGTCTTCGCCGTCGTTGTTCTGGAAGATCGAGCGGCGGTTTTGCGACGAGCGCAGACGCCATTTCGTGTCGTTGCGGTCGTTGCGCGTTTCGGGCATCGTGCGCCCCTGTCCTAAGGGTTCGAGGTTGAAGCGATAGACGAGTTCGTCGGAGGGGTTGACCTGAACGGCGTTGAAGGTAGTGGCGTTGAAACCTTCGGCGAGCGCTTTGAGCAGGTAACGGCCGGGGACGATGCGCGCCGTAAAAGTGCCGTCGGCAGCCGTGCGCGTCTGTTTGGTGACGTGATCCGCGCCGTCGCGCAGAAGTTGCACGAGCGCGCCCGCGAGCGGGTTGCCCTTGTTGTCGCGCACCGAGCCGCTGACGATGCCGAGTTTGCCCGCTCCGCCGCCCGCGAGCGACGCGGCGTAAGTGTCGGCGGGTGCGCCCGCCTCGCTAAACAGGCAGAGCGCGAACAGCGTTAAACTCACACGCCAGTAAGTTTTTCTCATCGCACCAAAACCTCCCGGCGCACCCTCCCGTTTATCGCGGGATGAAGGGCGCGCCCTCAAGCGTCTATTCTCTTGTCCACTGGACGGCGGCACGGGAGACTGAATAAAGCCTGTTAAAATTGCCAGCCACGAAGCCGCACGAGCCTGCCTGAATGACAGGGCACGAAACCCGCTTGAGCGCGAAGGTGGCTATTTTCCGTCAACCGGCAAACCCTGTCAAGCAGCCTGTTTACCTGTCGCCCCCGGCGCGCGGCTCGTGTTTGCCCCGAATGTTTTCGCATGCTACGATGCTCCTTACTGCAAAAGTGATCACCAGCCCGTCTAAATATTTTCGCAATCATGTTCAACCACCGATGACCGAAGCAATACTTTCAACCAAACTTTCGAACGGCGCGACCGTTTTGACCGAGCCGATGCCCGGCCTTCGCTCGGCCACCGTCGGCATCTGGATCAGGCGCGGCTCGCGCCACGAAACGCCCGATTTCAACGGCATTTGCCATTTCATCGAGCACGCCGTCTTCAAAGGCACCGGGCGGCGCACGGTGCTCGACATCGCCATTGAATCCGACCGTCTCGGCGGCAATTTCGACGCCTACACCTCGCACGAAATGACCGGCTTTGCCTTGAAAGTCGTGGATCGCGCGCTGCCGCAAGCCTTCGACCTGCTCTCCGACATGCTGCTCAGCCCGCGCTTCGACGAGGCGGAACTCGAACGCGAGCAAAAAGTCATTATCGAAGAGATGAAGATGGTCGAAGACTCGCCCGAAGAATTTTTGGGCGAACTCTTTCAGGCCGCCTACTATCCCGACCACGCGCTCGGTCGCCCCATCGAAGGCACGCCCGAAACCGTCTCCACCTTCGACCACGCGCGCACCGCAGAGTTTCACCGCGCGGCCTATCACCCGCGCAATTTCGTCATCGCCGCCGCCGGTCAAGTCTCGCACGCCCAACTCGTCGAACTGGCCGAACGCGCCTTCGCACAACAGGAGACGACGCCCGAACAGCCGTTATCACAGGCGGACGCAGACGCGCCGACGCCGCCGAAACCCGCCGCTCCCATCCTGATTCAACGCAAACGCGAACTCGAACAGGCGCATCTGATTCTCGCCACGCCCTGGCCTTCCGCCCGCGACGAAGACCGCTATGCGGCATCCCTGCTCGGCTCGGTCATCGGCGGCGGCACTTCGAGCCGCCTCTGGCAGCGCGTCCGCGAGGAGCGCGGCCTCGCCTACTCGGTCGGCGCGGCGGCGCACGGCTTCACGGACACGGGCGTCTTTCAAATCTACGCCGGAACGTCGCCCGCGCAACTCGACGAAGTGCTCTCGCTCGCGCTCGCGGAACTGCGCCGCGTCGTGCGTGAACCCGTCGGCGGCGAAGAACTCCAACTGGCGAAGGATCAGGCCGTCGCCTCGATCCTGCTCGGACTGGAATCCACGAGCGCACGCGCGGGCGCGCTCGCGCGACAGGAGATCACGCATGGCCGCCGCATTTCGCCCGACGAGATCATCGCGCGTCTCGAAGCCGTCACGCCCGAAGACATGCAGCGCGTCGCCCGCGCGCGATTCACCTCAGACGGCCTCGCGCTCGGCGCGCTCGGTAACCTCAACGGCTTCCGTGTGGAACGCTCGCGTTTGGAAATATGAGACGAAAGGATGAAGTAGGAGCGATGAACGATGAAGTATAAAGCACCTGCCTTTCAGTTCATCGTTCATCGTTCCTACTTCATCGTTTATTGAGATGAAGTTTACGGTTCTTGGAAGCGGCTCGTCGGGAAACGCCGTGCTCATTTGCGCGGGCAGCACTAACGTGCTCGTGGATGCGGGGATGAGCGCGCGCGAGATCGTGCGGCGGCTGGCGCTCGTCGGCTGCGACGCGGCGAAGCTCGACGGCATCATCATCACGCACGAGCACGGCGACCACGCGGGCGGCCTGCGCGTGCTCCTGAAAACGCTCTCCTGCCCCGTCTACATCTCCGGCGAGACGCGCGAAGCCTACATCGGCGACCGCGAAGGCACCTCGCGCGACGAACCGCGCAAACGCGACGACGCGCTGCGCGACCGCACCGAAGAGATTTCTTCGAGTAAAGACTTCCGCATCGGCGAAATTGACTTCCACCCGTTCACCATTCCGCACGACGCGGCTGACAACTTCGGCTTCACCGCGCGCCACGACGGCGTCTGCGTCGCGACGCTGATGGACTTCGGCCACATCACGACGCTCATCAACGAACGCCTGCGCGGTTGCGCCGCCATCATCATCGAGTCGAATCACAGCCGCGACATGCTCAAGGCGTGCAGCGTCTATCCCTGGGAGTTGAAGCAGCGCATCCTGTCGCGCACCGGCCACCTCTCGAACGAGGATGTCGCCCTGTGGCTGCGCGACGAGTACGACGGCGGGGCCGATCACATCGTCCTCGCGCATCTTTCGCAGCGCGCCAACAACCCTTATGTCGCCAAGCTCTCGGCGGAAGTCGCCTTGCAGGAACGCGGTTCGCTCTTTTCAACCGACACCAAGATCACGCTCTCTTTCCCCAAAGAGCCGACCTCGTGGATCGAGTTATGAGCGCGCGTCGCTTCGCGCTCGGCGCGTCTGTGCTGCTGCTCTTCTGCGTGTTCGGCGCGGCGGCGTGCGGCATCGAAGAGAGGCAGAGCGGGTTGCCGCCTTCTGCGCAGGCCGCGATTGACAGCATCACGAACGACATGGCGCGCGCCGACTACGAGAAGATTTACACCGACGCTGCCGAAGAATGGCGACGGACGGCCAGCCGCGAAGAGAGCCGCGCCAATCTCGAACGCATCCGCGAACGCCTCGGCAACGTGCTCAGCCGCGCCCCGCTCGGCGCGCAGCAACGCGAGAGCGGCGGCGACAACACGACGCCGGGACGCACGCTCGTCGTCAACTACAACACCAAGTTCGAGCGCGCCGACGCCATCGAAACCTTTACGCTCGTCGAACGCTCCGGTCGCTGGCTGCTCGCGCGCTACGCCGTGAACTCAAACGCTTTGAAATAATAACTGCCACCCGCATGCCGGCATTTAGAGTCGGCTCGCGACGGGGACGAAGACAAAGCCATGCGCACCTGTGCCTCTCGCTTAACCACTCTCGGTCTCTGGCTCCTGATTTTATCCACCGCCGCGCACGCGCAGACGGTCGAAAACGGGCGTTGGGAAAACGGCATCACCGAGGCCTGGGGGTTCGACTCGCACAACTACACCGTGGAGCAATCTGCCGCCGCGCGCGCACGCTGGCAGCAGATCGAGTCGGAAGGCGGGACGGGGTCGAATGACTGGGCGGGAGATTATCAAAAAGACATGTCCGTGCGGCTGCACGTGCTGCGCTGGTCGCCGACCGCGGGGTTCGTTTTCTTCAACGTCAACAGTTGTATGGCGAACGTCGATCATCTCGATTACGGCGAAGTGGTCGCGGATGCGCCGTCACACCTCGAAGTGGTTTCAAAGCGTCTTCCCGGTGCGGGGAATAAACGCAAGTTCGTCAAAGTCAAATGGGGACAGCAGCGTTATCTGATCGAGGAGCACGGGGTTCCGGGCTTTTGTGATTACGTCGCCGGCCTCGGCGCGCACAACGGCGGGGTGTTTGAAGAAGGTTTTCTTTTACACGGCGGGGACTCGAATCAGCCGACCGCAGTGCTTCCGACCGTCCCGCCCGAATACCGCAAATTCGTGCGCCGCCCCGTTGACGCGATCATCACGAAAGTCGGTAAAAGCTATACGGAGGTTGACCCGGAAAATGAAGGGTGGAACGATCTCGTCACGCCGGTAACGATCAATGTGGGGAGCAACCGGGAGGTGCGGCGCGGCATGAAAATCCACATTCTGGACTCCGATGAATTTGATGAAAGCGTGGAGATCACGCGCGTCGGCGTCGAATCCGCCCTCGGAATCATCGTCCGCAGCGTGCGTAAGCGACCCGGCGTAAAACTCAACGAGTGGGACGACGGCGAGGATGCGCCGGAGCAGCCGATTTCCGTCGGCTGGCGGCTGACGACGAGCCTGCATAAACGATCTCTACGCTCCGAAAGCAGAGAGGCGGCATGGGAAGCCAGGCAGACCAAGCATTGATTCAGACATGATAGCCAGATACACATTGCCCGAAATGGGCGCGCTCTGGGCGGAAGCCGCGAAGTTTCAGAAGTGGCTCGACGTGGAGTTGGCCGTCTGCGAAGTTCACGCCGAGATGGGCACGATCCCGACGGAGGCGCTCTCGGAGATCAAGTCGCGCGCCGCGTTCACCGTCGAGCGCATACACGAGATCGAGCGGACGACCGACCACGACGTGATCGCGTTTACGACCGCGCTGGCCGAATCAATCGGCGACGCG
>DASQDV010000403.1:0-5301 GCA_035633995.1 Pyrinomonadaceae bacterium
CGGCAGTTCGACCATCTCTACGAAACGACCGTCGGGCGATTCGCCGCTGAAGACCAGTCCCGCGCGCTCTAAGGTCTCGCGAAATTCGGGATTGAACTCGTAACGATGACGATGCCGCTCGCCGATCTCCGGTGCGCCGCCGTAGACTTCGCGCGCAAGGCTGCCCGTCGCAAGGCGGCATTGCCACGAACCGAGCCGCATCGTCCCGCCCAGCTCCTCGACGCCGACCAGATCGCGCAGTTTGAAGATGACCGGATAGGGCGTCGCCGGGTCGAACTCGGTCGAGTCGGCGTTCGTCAGCCCGCACATCGAGCGCGCGTATTCGATGACGGCGGTTTGCATGCCGAGGCAGATGCCGAAGAAGGGCGTGCGGCTGCGGCGCGCGTAGGAGATGGCGCGAATCATCCCGGCCACGCCGCGCGCGCCGAACCCGCCGGGCACAAGGATCGCATCGTAGTCGCGCAGGCGTTCCTCGAAGTTCTCCTCCATCAACTTTTCCGACTCGACCCAGCGCACATTCACGCGCACGTTGTTGGCGACGCCGCCGTGCGTCAGCGCCTCGCGCAGAGACTTGTAAGAGTCTTCAAGCTCGACGTACTTGCCGACGATGCCGATGGTGACTTCGCCCGCCGCAGGCTCGCGGATGGTGGCGACGAGTTCGCGCCAGTGCGAGAGGTCTGTGTTCGCGGCGCGATCTTCGAGGCCGAGCGACGCGACGACCAACTCGTCGAGTCCCTGTTCGTGGAAGGCGAGCGGCACGTCGTAGATCGTGTCCACGTCTTCGGCGGTGATGACGGCGCGCTCCGTGACGTTACAGAAAAGCGCGATCTTGCCGCGCAGGTCGCGCGACAACTTGCGGTCGGAGCGGCACAGCAGGATGTCTGCGGCGATGCCGATCTCGCGCAGTTCGCGCACGGAATGTTGCGTCGGTTTGGTCTTGAGTTCGCCGGCGGCGGCGATGAAGGGGACGAGCGTGAGGTGCACGAAGAGCGCGCCGCGCTGGCCGCCCGTCGCCTCCTCGTTGCCCATCTGGCGAATCGCTTCGAGGAACGGCAACGATTCGATGTCGCCGACCGTGCCGCCGATCTCGACGATGACGACATCCACGCCGTCTCGCTCGGCCACCGCGCGCACGGCCTTTTTGATCTCGTCCGTGATGTGCGGGATTACTTGAATCGTCTTGCCGAGATAATCGCCGCGCCGCTCTTTTTCGATGACGGAGAGGTAGATGCGCCCGGTCGTCCAGTTGTTGGCGCGCGTCAGGCGCGCGCCCGTGAAGCGTTCGTAGTGGCCGAGGTCGAGGTCTGTCTCCGCGCCGTCGTCCGTGACGAAGACTTCGCCGTGCTGGAAGGGCGACATGGTGCCGGGGTCAACGTTGATGTAAGGGTCGAGCTTCATCAGCGTGACCGTCAGGCCGCGCGCTTCGAGCAGGCAGCCGATGGAGGACGCCGCCAGACCTTTCCCCAGACTCGAAACCACGCCGCCCGTAACGAAAATGTATTTAGGCATCACTCTCCTTGAGGTTCGGACGAACTTAATTTTTTAGCATCGGCTGCGGCGTCGTCGCCATCGCCCGGAATCTTTTTCTTGTTGTAGTAACCGTGTCTCAAATCCTGCTGCACGGCGACAGCGTCCGCCCCTTTCGGGTGCAACCACTGCTGCAAGGCGAACATTGCCCCGCGCGTCGCCGCGCCTTCTCTCACGCGCCTGTCAAATTCTTCCTGCGAAATCTTTTCCGGCGGCGCACCGAGCCGCGACGCCGCGACGAGGCCGCCGACAATGATCAAGAGAATAATCGCTAACCCGATCCAGTCGCTCATAACAGGTACAGAGGTGAACCAATCGATGCTTTTATGAAAGACGAAAACAGTTCAGGACGCGTATTTCATCGTTCGTCACGGCTTGAACTTCCTTGCCCGGCGGCGAACAATGCGCGCACGCGTTCGAGGTCTTCGGGTGTGTCCACGCCGATTGATGCGTCGTCCGTTTCGATCACGCGAATCCGCGCGCCGTGTTCGAGCATGCGCAGTTGTTCGAGTGATTCGGCGCGTTCGAGCGCGGACTGCGGCCAGCGCGCATATTCTAACAAAAAGGCGCGGCGGTAAACATAAAGCCCCGTGTGCTTGCGAAAATTTGCGAGCAATTCGGGTTCGACTTCCAGCGCGGCGGCGAGCGAACCCGTTTTGCGCGCCGCCTCGCGCGGGTAAGGAATCACTGACCGCGAAAAATAGAGCGCGTACCCGCGCTCGTCCACGACGACTTTCACCACGTCCGGGCTCAACAGGTCGGCGGCGCGTCCGATGGCCTCGCACGTCGTCGCGCACGCGGCGTCAGCGTCGTCCTGCAAAGCGGCGACGGCGCGTTCGATGGTGCGCGGCGAAATCTGCGGTTCGTCGCCCTGCACGTTGACGACGAGTTCGAAACTTTCGTCGAGCGCGGCGGCGGCTTCGGCGAGACGGTCGCTGCCGCTGGCGTGCACCGTGCTCGTCATCATCGCTTGAAACCCGGCGGCGCGCACGGCATCGCGGATGCGTTCGTCGTCGGTCGCAACCAGAACGCGCGAGACGTTTCTGGCCGCGCCGGCGCGTTCGCAGACGCGCACGATCATCGGTCGTCCGCAGATGTCGAGCAGAGGTTTGCCGGGAAGTCTGGTCGAATGATAGCGCGCGGGGATGATGGCGATGGCGGAAATCCGGGGTGGCGAGTCCGTGTAGTTCACGGGATTGCAAGATAGCCTGTCGCGCACGCGAGTGTCAATGAAAAGCGTCGGGCAAGGGGGAAGGGGCAAAGGGAAAAGAAGGAGGGACAAGCAGGGACAGGTTTTGCGCTTTCCCTTCCCCTTTACCCTTTACCCTTTTCCCGCGTATCTTTGAGCGGTTTGACACCGCACATCGGGCGGGCTACGATGCGCAAAGTTTTTAGGCTATGCTTTCGGGTGAAAAATGCGGCTCCGGCGGATTCTCGTGCGAGTCTTCCGGCGCAGGCCGCGCACCCTTTACCATTCGCTATTTACTGAGTTATGGGATTTCAAACGACGGCTATTCACGCGGGGCAGGAACCGGACGCGGCGACGGGCGCCGTCTCCGTGCCCATCTATCAAACGTCCACCTACGCGCAGGAAGGACTCGGCAAGCATAAGGGCTTCGAGTATGCGCGCACGCAGAACCCGACGCGCCTCGCCCTCGAACAGAACATCGCCGCGCTCGAAGGCGCACGCTTCGGCTACGCTTTCGCCTCCGGCATGGCCGCGATTGACGCGACGCTCCGCCTCGTCAAGGCGGGTGATCATGTCATCGTCTCCGATAACACTTACGGCGGAACCTATCGCCTCTTCTCACGCGTGCTCTCAAACTACGGCGTCGAGTTCACTTACGTTGACACGTCCGACGCCTCGAACGTCGAGGCGGCGCTGCAAGACAACACGCGCATGGTTTTCGTCGAGACGCCGACCAACCCCGTGATGATGGTCACGGACTTGCAGGCCGTCTCCGACATCGCGCATGCGCGCGGCGCACGCGTCGTGTGCGACAACACGTTTCTCTCGCCCTACCTGCAACGCCCGCTTGAGTTCGGCGTGGACATCGTCCTCCATTCGACGACGAAATATTTGAACGGCCATTCGGACAGCGTCGGCGGCGTGGTCGTCTTAAACGACGAGCAGGACGCCGAGTGGATCAAGTTCATCCAGAACAGCGTGGGCGCGATTTTGTCGCCCTTCGATTCGTGGCTCATCATGCGCGGCACGAAGACGCTCGCCCTTCGCATGGAGCAGCACGACCGGAACGGGCGCGCCGTCGCAGCCTTTCTCGAAGAGCACCCGAAAGTGCAGAAGCTCTACTATCCCGGCTCGCTCTCGCACCGCCAGCACGATCTGGCGAAGCGACAGCAGCGGGGTTTTGGCGGCATGGTCTCCTTCGATGTCGGCTCGCTGGATAACGCGCGCGCCGTGCTCGAAGGCGTCCGGCTCTGCACGCTCGCCGAAAGTCTCGGCGCGGTCGAGACGCTGATTTCGCACCCGGCGACGATGACGCACGCCTCCGTGCTCCCGGAGACGCGCGCGCGCCTCGGCATCACGGATGGCCTCGTGCGTATCAGCGTCGGCCTTGAAGACGTGGACGACATCATCGCCGACATTGATCAAGCGCTGGGGAAAATTTAGTGGCAAGTGACAAGCGACGAGCGACGAGTTAAAATCCGTCGCTCTTTCTCGTCACTTGTCACCCGTCACTTGTCACTTAACTTATGTTCGTCGAGCTACACGCACAAACTGACGTTGGCCGCGTCCGGCAGGGCAACGAGGACAACTTCCTCGTGCTCGATCTCGGTTCGGGAGGAAGTTGGAGCGGTTCGGACGAGGAAAAAGAGCCGCCCGCAGACTTCCGCCGCTTCGAAGTCGGCGGCGAAGGGCTGGTGCTCATCGTCTCGGACGGCATGGGCGGCGCGCTCGCGGGCGACGTGGCGAGCCGCATGGCCGTCGAGAGCGTGCGCGAGATGCTCACCGAAGAGGACGACGGGCACAAAACGGACGATCAGGGCGCGCGCGTCTCGCTCGTTGATTGCCTGCGCAACGCCACCGGCTACGCCAACTACGCCATCCACCGCAAGAGCCTCGAAGACCCGCGTTGCAGCGGCATGGGCGCGACGCTCACCGCCGCCGCCATCGCCGGGCAGACGATGGACTTCGTGCAGGTCGGCGACAGCCGCGCCTACGTCATACGCGGCGACGAAATCAAACTCGCCACCAAAGATCAATCGCTCGTGCAGCAACTCGTAGATGTCGGCCAGATCACGGAAGAAGACGCCGAGACGCACATGTTTCGCAACGTCATCCTGCAAGCGCTCGGCGCGCAAAGCGATCTCACGCCCGTCATCTCGCGCGTCCGCCTGCAACGCGGCGACATCATGCTGCTCTGTAGCGACGGACTCTCCGGCAAGCTGCGCGCCGAGGAGATGCTCCAGATCGTCGCCGAGAGTGGCGGCGACCTCGCGGCGGCCTGCGATGCGCTCGTCAGGGAAGCGAACAAGCGCGGCGGCGAAGACAACATCACGGTCGTCCTCGCGCGCTTCGACGGCGAAGACCTCGCCGCACCCGACCCCGAACCGATCAGCGTCGAACTCGCCGCCCTCGAAGACGACAAGACGCTCTCCGGCACCGAAGACGAAACTTCGCCCATACCTTAAGATAGTGAAAAGGGTAAGGGGTAAAGGGAAAAGGTTGAAGACAAAAGCAGGACGCAACGATTAAGTGTTGCGTCCCGCTTTTCTGTTTTTACCTTTCCCCTTGACCCCTTACCCTTTTCC
>DASQDV010000404.1:0-3007 GCA_035633995.1 Pyrinomonadaceae bacterium
ATTCGACTTATCGGTCTCAATCGGCGCGCGCACGTAAACCGCCTGCTCGACCGTCGAGCGCGACCAGAGCATCTGCGCGGCGGCCTTGAACTTCTGGTGTTCGAGCAGTTGCTTGATGAGTTCGCTGCGCGGGTCTTCGCCTTCCGCCTGCGCCGCGTCGGCCACGGGGTCGGGCGGCCGGAGCATCTTCGACTTGATCTCGATGAGTTGCGCGGCCATCACGAGAAACTCGCTGGCGACGGCGATGTCCATGTCCTGCATCAGGCGCAGGTAGCGCAGGTATTCGTCCGTGATGCGCGCGATGGGAATGTCGTAGATGTCCACCTGCTCCTGGCGGATGAGGTAGAGCAACAGATCGAGCGGCCCGGCAAACTCGCCGAGATACAACTTCAATTCCTCGCCGCCCTCGCCGCCTTCCGACACGATCTCAGGCCGCGCGCCCGCGACGTTCAGAGACGGCGTAGTCTCGGACGAATCAGTCGAGGGTGATTCACTCGCGGGCGTGTCCTCGCCGCCGACGGCAGCGAGCGGCGAACCGGCGACCGCGCTACTAGCTTCGGCCACCAGCGCGTCGCTCGCATCGGCTACGACGGCATCCGTCACACCCTCTGCGGGTTCGGCGTCTCGCTCTTTCAATTCGTTCATCTCCGCCATCTCAAGCACCTCGCGCGTGCGCGCCGACGATTCCGAGCCGCGCCTTCACGTCGTCGAGCGTGGTGCGCGCGATGGCTTGCGCCCGCTCGCGGCCTGCGTCGAGGAGTTGATCGAGTTCGGCGTCGCTGTAGCCGTGAATGCGCTCTTGCAGCGGGCGCAGGAATTCAATCGTCACGTCGGCCAACTCGGACTTCAAGGCGGCGTAGCCTTTGCCCGCGAAATTCGCTTCGACCTCGGCCGGCTGTTTGCCGGTCAGGATTTGGTAGATCGTCAACAGGTTCGTGATCGCCGGGCGCGTCTCGTCGAAACTGATGTCCGTGCCCGAATCGGTGACGGCGCGTTTGAACTTGTGCCGGACGGTGTCGGCGTCGTCGAGGAGCGCGATGCGGCTGCCCGCGTTTTCGTCCGACTTCGACATCTTCTTCGTCGCATCGGCCAACGACATGATCTTCGCGCCGACTTTCGGGATGAAGGGTTCGGGCATGCGGAAGGTTTCGCCGTAGTCGCGGTTGAAGCGGGCGGCGAGGTCGCGCGTGAGTTCGAGGTGCTGCTTCTGGTCGTGGCCGACGGGCACGAGGTCTGTCTGGTAGAGCAGGATGTCGGAGGCCATGAGCACCGGGTAATTCAGAAGGCCGGCGCCGACCGACTCGCGCTGTTTGGCCGCTTTGTCCTTGAACTGCGTCATGCGTTCGAGTTCGCTGATGCGCGTGACGCAGTTGAGAATCCAAGCCAGCTCCGCGTGTTCCGGCACGTCCGACTGGATGAAGACGACGGAGACTTTCGGGTCAATGCCTGCGGCCAGATAGATGCGCGCGAGGTCGCGCGTCTTCTGCGCGAGCAGCTTGGGGTCCTGCGGCAGAGTGATCGCGTGGAGGTTGACGATGCAGAAGAAACTTTCGTACTCGTGCTGGAGTTCGATCCAGTTGCGCAGCGCGCCGAGATAGTTGCCGAGATGAATGTTGCCGGTCGGCTGTGCGCCGCTGAAGATTCTTTTCATGCTGGCTTAGGCGACTCCGATGAAGAGAATATTCCACGCAAGCGGAATGACGACGCTGAAGACCACGCGAAACACGCCCGTCATAAGCGCGATGATCAGGATGATGAAGCCGTACTGCTCGATGGCTTCGATGGCCGAGCCGAAACTTTCGGGCAGGATGCTCGCGAGAATCTTGCTGCCGTCGAGCGGCGGAATCGGAAACAGGTTGAAAACCGCCAGCCCGATGTTCATCTCGAAGAAGACTCTGAGGAGCGCGAACACGGCTTCCATCGTCGAATCGTTGAGGGCGACGGGAATCTGTCCCGCGTGATACAGCGCGCGGATAATCAGCCCGACCACGATGGCAATCGCAAAGTTTCCCAGAATCCCCGCAATCGAAACCCAAAAGTTAGCCTTGCGCTTCTCGCGCCAGCGCAAAGGGTTGACGGGGGTAGGCCGCGCCCATCCGAGCAGCGGCGCGCCGGTGAAAAAAGCGATGGCCGGAAACAGCAGCGTGCCGATGGGGTCAACGTGCGTGACCGGACTCAGGGAGACGCGCCCCTGATGATAAGCCAGATCGTCGCCGAAGCGATTCGACATCCAGGCGTGCATCGCCTCGTGAAGCGAAAGCGAGAAAATGAGCGCCACCATGTAAAGAATAAATTTTCCGACGATGGCAGTATCCATAACTCAACTCACAGGCATTTACATTCGATTCGGCCAGTAAACCGTCACACTAACATGCGCCCGCAGGGGTGTCAAAAATGACTGTCACTGTCAGTCGTCCGTTGTCCGTAGTCAGTTGTTCAATCAAATCTTTAGCAACTTGTGTGATTGTCACATGCAACGGACAACGGACGACTGACAACGGACGGCGGACAACTGACTAACAGCTACTTTAACAAAGTCCCGTGAATGCCGAGCGGCAAACTGTAAACCGCTTCGTTGGTGGCGACGACCATCTCGCCCTGCGCGCTGAAGGCGAGGCCGACGACGTTCATTCCGGCGACGACGAGGCGCGCCTCCATCGCGTCGGGCGAAATGCGCACGATGCCGCGCCGCGCGCGATACGAAGCGGCGACGTAGAGGAAGCCTTCCGCGTCGAAGGCCAGGCCTCCCGGTCGCCCCAGGCCGCGAAAGAAGACCTCCGGCTTGCCGCTCGCGTCAATACGCATCACGGCGTCGCAACTTGAAACGGTCGGCCCCGTGACGTATAGCGCGTTATCCGCCCCGAATGCGAGATGATAGGCCGCGACAGACGCGTCGAGTTGCGCCCACGGCTGCACTTCGCCGATGGGGTTGACGCGATAGATCGTGCCCGTGCGGTCGCCGACGTACATGCGCCCCGCGCGGTCGAAGGCGAGGCCGGTGGCGACG
>DASQDV010000405.1:0-4377 GCA_035633995.1 Pyrinomonadaceae bacterium
GGCGGAGAGAGTGTTAATTCAACACTCTCTCCGCCCACTCTGCATCTTAAAGATGTGAATTGCGAGTTAATAGAGCGGCGGGCAAAGGCGGCGCGGTCGCTAGAGCGCGGGTAAGATGTACAACCGGCGGGCGGGTGTCAATAAAGAAGCGTTCGCCACGCGCTTAGACTTGCCGCGCGTTGAAGACTCGCGCCTGACGCTCTCATGCTTCGACGGGCGGCGCGCAAAACTTGTAGAGAAATTTGAGATATAATCTGTAAACTTCTGCGGTTTAGTGTTACCCGATGATGGGTGAATCAGTTTTTCGCAAGGGGTGAATTATGAGAAAAAGAATTTGGACGGGTTGGTCGTGCGTAGCGTGTTGCGTGGCGGTGTTGACGCTCGCGGCGCAGACGACGCCGTTCGCGTTCGGGCAGCGCAGGGGAAATAGGGTTGAAGGGCGGCAGCAGTACATTACCGGAACGGTCGTCGGCGTGGGCGGGCGGTTCGGTGGGCGGACGGCGCCTTTCACGCTGATGATTGACCGCTTCTCGACGGAAGACGAGGTGCGGCAGTTGAACTCCGCGCTGCAAACGGGCGGGCAGGCGGAACTGCTGCGGGTGCTCTCGCGCATGGACGCCGGGCGCATCACGGTCGGCAGCGGCATCGGCGTGGATGCCAACGCCATCATCAGCGTGCCGCAGGAGAACGGGACGAAGATCATCGTCCTCTACGAGCGCAACATCAACTTCTACGAGTTGCGCGCCGGGTCGCGCTCGGAGGATTACAAGTTCGGCTACGCGGAAATCTTCCTGCGCCGCCGCAACAGCGAAGGGACGTTTATCCCCGCCGCCAAAGTCCGTCTGAGAGACGGCAACACGTGGGAGGTCGAAGACTTCGGCGTCTTCCCCGCGCGCCTGATGGGATTGCAGGCGCGCGGCGGCAGCTTCGCCCGTTAAGCGTCGAAACAGGCGGGACGCGCAGAGAGAGAGGCGCAACACGATAGGTCTGGGATAATTCGAACGGGCGCGGTCTATATCAGCCCGCGCCCGTTACTTGTTCGGACGATGTTGAGCCGCCGGAGGGCGGCGCGCCGCTCCCTCCGCGTGTTTCAGTAACGCGATGCGCCGCCGAGCGTGTAGGCGTTCAGGCGGTTGCCCTGCGCGGTGTAGAGAAGTCCCGTCTCCTCGTCTGTGTTGAAGCGCGGGTCGGGGTTGCCGAGGCGGAGTTCGCGTTCGGTGCGCCCGTTGTTGACGTTGACCCCGGCGAGGCCGTTGCCGCCCGTCGTCTTCAAATCCGTGTAGAAGTACATCCACTGTCCGCGCAGGGCGGCGAGGCGTTCGCGCCGCCAGAGGAAACGCGAGAGGCGCGCGAGTTGGCTGGCCGGGTCGAGACGGTCGAGAAGGCGTTCCTCCACGTCGCGCGCGGCGGGCATGGATGGGCGCGGGATGTCCGAGAGCGTCGGCCTCGTCGGTATGTTCGGTATGTTCGGCAGCCTGTAGTTGGCGGCCTGCCGGACGCGCGAGGCGAGTCCGTAAGACGCGAAGCGGCTCGTGATCTGTTGACGCGCCGCGCCTGCGGCGAGCGAGGTGAGGCCGGGCAAGGTGTTGCGCGCCGAGGAGAGTCCAGACCAGCGAAGCGCGCTCGCGGCTCGCGAGACCGTGCGCACGCCGCCGAAGACGGATGCGGCCGCGCCGCCGTCGCGGACGTAGAGCGAGGCGGCGCGCGCCGTGATGGCCGCGACGGTGCGCAGGAAGCCGCGACCGGGCGGCGTGTGGCGCGTGCGCCACAACTCCCTGCCGTCGCTCGCGTCGAAGGCCGCGACCTCGTTGCGACCGCCGACGACCGCCGCGCCCGCTTCGTTCAAGAGGACGAAGGCCGCGCGCTCGACGCGGTGCGAAATTTTGGAGCGTCGTTTGCCCGTCGCCGCGTCAATCCAGATGAGATCGTCGCGGTCTGCGACGAGGACGGTCGAGCGGTCGGGCAGCGCAAGATTCGTGATGCCTTTGTCTGCACCCTTGTAACGCCAGCGCACCTTGCCCGTCGCCGCGTCAATCGCGCTCACGCCGTAGGGGCCGCGCTCCACGGTCTCGCCGTCCTTGAGGCGCGTGAACTGCCCGCCCGTGCGGACGAAAAGCGTCGAGCCTTCGCCCGCGAGGATCATTTCGGGCGCGAGTCCCACGTCTTTCGCTTCCCAGGCGACTTCCAGATTAGCGCGCGAGACGGCGCGCAGACGCCCGCGCCCCGAAGTGTAGATGAAGCGTTCGTCGAAGACCGGATCGGCCTCCGTCAGGGCAAGTCCCTCTTCGTTGACGCGAAACTTTTCGCGCTCGCGGCTCTTGCCCGTCGCCGCGTCGAAGGAAGTGACGCCTTCGTAGAAGAGGTAGAGCCGCCCGTCTGCGAAAAGCGGCGGGTGATAGTTGTCGAGCGTGAAAGCCGTCTCCACCTCCTCGCCTTCGCGCTCGCCCCAGCGCGCGGGCATCAACTCCACCTCGCCCGTCTCGTGTTTCCACAACTCGTTGCCGCTTGATAGATCGAAAACGTGCGTGACGGGATGCTTTTTCAGACTGTCGCCGGACTTGCCCCGCGCCTCGCGCACGAGCACGACGGCGACGCGCTGCGCCTCTGTATCGACAGCCATCTGCATGACGCTGCCGCGCACGCGGTCGCTTTGCCACAAGCGTGCGCCCGTGAAAATGTCGGTCGCTTCGAGGCGCGTCTTGCCGTCGCGCTCAAGGCTCACGAGCAGTATGTCTGTCGCAGGGATAGGCGCAATATCCGTCTCGTCGAGCCGCACGTCTTTGCGTCGCCACAAAATCTCCCCGCGCTCGCCGTCCACCGCGTAGAGAGATTTTTCCGTGCCGACCAGCACGACGCCCAACTCCGTCAACTGGTAGAAACGCACGTCGCCGTCGAATCGCGCAGACCAACCGGCGGCGGCAGCAGCAGCAGGGGCGGCGGCCTTCGTTCCCAAAGGACAGAGTGCGGCGGCGAAACACAGCAGCACGAGCGCCCGGGAGAGCCTCGCGCGCCCGTAGAAACGAGGTTTAACTTGCGTCATCGAAAAACTCCTGAATTGTCGAACTTCGAGGCCGTCGGGTGCCAGTCTATAACCGTGCGGCGCGGATGCAAAACGGCGAACTCCGGGGAGTCGGATGTGTGCGGGATTTACATATTTTCGCCGGACGAGTATAAATAAATCGGCGAACGACTTGATAACCAATACGAACCAAACTACTCCCCCTTAGACTCTCCACCCATTCCGGTACAGGCCGTGCTGTCCCCCACGCGGCACGCCGTGTATTCACTAACAGCTAAGATGCACAGAAGGGACAAGCGGGCAAGGGGTTTTTTGCCCCAAACCGAAAATTCCTTTCCGGCATAGGAATCAATATTTTTTTGGAAGGACGCGATGCGAAATCAACAGTCAACCGCAGACACACTCGACACCAAGCTGCTCTTGAAAACCCTGATGGCCTTCAAGAAGGGCGATTTCTCACAGCGCCTCCCCACCGAATGGACGGGCGAGGCCGGCAAGATCGCCGACACTTTGAACGACATCATCGAGATGAACGACCAGACCGTCAAAGAACTTGAACGCGTCAGCCGCGTCGTCGGGCGCGACGGCAAGATCACGCAACGCGCCGCGCTCCCGTCGGCGACCGGCTCGTGGGTTGACGTGGTTGACTCCGTCAACATGCTGATAGACGACATGGCGCGCCCCACGAACGAGATCACGCGCGTCATCGGCGCGGTCGCCAACGGCGACCTCTCGCAGCGCATGGCGCTCGACGTGGAAGGCCGCCCGCTCAAAGGCGAATTCCTACGCTCCGTCAAGATCGTCAACTCGATGGTTGATCAACTCGGCTCGTTCGCCTCCGAAGTCACGCGCGTGGCGCGCGAAGTGGGCACGGAAGGCAAACTCGGCGGCGAAGCGAAGGTCAAGGGCGTCGCGGGCACGTGGAAAGATTTGACCGACAGCGTCAACTCGATGGCGGGCAACCTCACGGCGCAGGTGCGCAACATCGCGGAAGTGACGACGGCGGTTGCCAACGGCGACCTCTCGAAGAAGATCACGGTGGAGGTGAAAGGCGAGATTCTCGAACTCAAGAACACCATAAACACGATGGTTGAACAGTTGAACTCGTTCGCCTCGGAAGTAACACGCGTCGCACGCGAGGTGGGCAGCGAGGGCAAACTCGGCGGTCAGGCCGATGTAAAAGGCGTGGCCGGAACGTGGAAGGACTTGACCGACAACGTCAACTCCATGGCGAGCAATCTCCCCAGCCAGGTGCGCAACATCGCGGAGGTCACGACGGCCGTAGCTAACGGCGACTTGTCCAAGAAGATCACGGTGAACGTGCGCGGTGAGATCCTCGACCTGAAGAACACCATCAA
>DASQDV010000406.1:0-7151 GCA_035633995.1 Pyrinomonadaceae bacterium
ACGAGTACATCCCGATCATGTCGGAGTTTCCCGCGCTCCTCGACGCCTACCGCGCGGGCGCGATCTGCATGGTCAACAGTTTTCGCTCGAAGTTGATTCACAAGAAAGCGCTCTTCGCCGTGCTCACCAACGAACGCTACGCGCACCTCTTCACTGAGGAGGAGCGCGCCGCCATTCGCGCGCACGTGCCCTGGACGCGCAAGGTGCGCGCCGAGCGCACAGACCACTACGGCGAAGAAATCAACCTGCTCGAATTCGCCGCCAACTCGCGCGACCGCCTCGTGCTCAAACCCAACGACGACTACGGCGGGCATGGCATCTACATCGGCTGGAACACGGACGAAATAGCTTGGGACGAAGCCCTGCGCCACGCGCTCTCGAACGGCGACTACCTCTTGCAGGAACGCGTGAGCACGGCGCGCGAACCGTTCCCGGCTTTGCAGCCGGACGGCACGTTCGAGGTCGCGGAGCAACTCGTCGATCTCGATCCGCTCCTGTTCTTCGGCAAGGTCAAATCGGCTTTCACGCGCCTGTCGTTCACCGAACTCGCCAACGTCTCGTCGGGCGGCGGCATGGTTCCGACGTTCATCATCAGCGAGAAGGCTTGAACGCGCCGGGCGGGCAACATTGATCTCCGGTTCGTTTCGCTTCAACGAAAAACGGGCGGCGCGCGGCTTTGAGTAAGATATGAATGTGCTTCACCTGAGATTCATCGGGCAGGGAGAGTGAGAGCATGAGCGAAGAATTTGATGCGGAGTCGAATTTGCCCGCTGACGAGCGACGCCAGTACGACCGCTCGCGCCTGATCGTTGACGTGTTCTTCGACGGCGCGGACGGCACCGCCGTCGCCAGCACCAAAGACATCAGCCCCGGCGGACTCTACATGAACACGCAGACCGAGTTGCCCGAAGGCAGCCTGTTGACGCTGCGCCTCCCGTTCACGGAAGGCGACGTGATCGTCAACGCCGAAGTGATCTACAGCAACCCCGGACTCGGCGTGGGCGTGCGTTTTCAAGGATTGTCGGAAAAAGATCGTGCGACGATGATGCGCGCTCTGCTGCGCGATGGTTGATGGGCGACGCGTTTGACGATGCGAAGTTGCGCTGGGACGAACTGCCCGAAGACCTGCGCGCCTCGCTGGCTCAGAAAATTGCAGGCTTGTACGGGCACGCTGATGCGCGCGACGCGTTTGCCGTGCTCGACGCGGACAAGCAGCAGGCGGCGTTGATCTTCGCGCGCCGCCTGAGCGATCTGAATTTGTGGGAAGAGATCGAAAGCATCACTAACGTGTACGGTCTCGGCGGCGTCGGCATGGATTTTCGGGCGCACCCCGACTTGTCGGCGACGCTGGCTGAACATCCTGAATTTTCATCGCGCTTCGCCGCGCACGACGATACCGCAGAAGGCTTTTACGAGATTGGCCGCTCGCGCGCCGTGCTCCATTTTTTGCGGATGCGCTCTGTCGCGCCGCTCTGGGCGGTTCATTTCGATCTGTATGCGCCGACCGCCACGCCGCTCAGCGCACTGCGCCATCTCTGGCGTGAGAAAGTGCGCGGCGAGACGCCGGACTGGCGCACGATCAAGGCGATGCTCGCCTGAGCCTCTGGTGCGCGAAAGACGACTTTGTAGGCGTTCGCGGCGGCAGCACGGCGGGTTTGAAGTTTCCGGTTCTTCCCCCTTTAGCTCAACTCATTTCGGGTCTTGCAAGGAGAGCGAAAACGTATGTTCGAGCAATACACACTTGGCATCGAAGAAGAATTTCAGATCGTCGATCCGCAGACGCGCGAGTTGCGTTCGCACGTCTCGGAAATGCTTGAGGAAGGAAAGATGCTGCTCGGCGAGAAGATCAAACCGGAGATGATCCAGTCAATGATCGAAGTCGGCACCGGCATCTGCCACAACATTCAGGAAGCGCGCACCGACATCACGAACCTGCGCGCCATCGTCTCTTCGCTCGCGCGCAAAAACGGCCTCGAAGTCGTCGCCGCATCCACGCACCCGATCTCGCAGTGGCGCGAGCAGAAGATATACGACGACCCGCATTACACGCTCCTCATCGAAGAACTACAGATGGTCGCGCGCTCGCTCCTGATCTTCGGCCTGCACGTCCACGTCGGCATCAAAGACCGCGAGCGGCAGATTCACATTATGAACGCCGCGCGCTACTTTCTGCCGCACGTCCTGGCGCTGACCACTTCGTCGCCCTTCTGGCTCGGCATCAACACGGGGTTGAAGTCTTACCGCTCCGAAGTCTTCAAGAAGTTCCCGCGCACAGACATCCCCGATCACTTCGACTCCTACGCCTCGTTCGAGCGTTACATCAAACTCCTGCTCGATACGAACTGCATCAGCAACCAGAAAAAAATCTGGTGGGACGTGCGCCCGCACCCCTATTTCGAGACGCTCGAATTCCGCGTCTGCGACATCCCGACGCGCGTTGACGACACCATCGCCATCGCCGCGCTCTTTCAGGCCATCGTCGCCAGACTCGATAGATTGATCGAAAAAAATCTAGGCTTCCGCCTCTACCGCCGCGCGCTGATTCAGGAGAACAAGTGGCGCGCCGTGCGCTGGGGCTTGCAGGGGAAGATGATCGACTTCGGCAAGCAGAAGGAGGTGCCTGTGCGCGACCTCATTCTCGAACTGCTCGATTTCGTTGACGACGTGCTCGACGACCTCGGCTCGCGCAAGGAGGTCGAACACATCCACACCATCTTGGAGCGCGGCACGTCTGCCGACGAGCAGTTGCAGGTGTTCGCGGAGACAAACGATCTCAAAGATGTGGTTGATCGCCTCATCCAGCGCACGATGGAGAACGTGCCCGTCATCTGAGGACGCCGCCGCTTTACAAAGCTGCTTCCATAAACGTCAAAGCCTCCGGCAATCGTGCCGGAGGCTTTTTCAATTTCTCGATAACGCGAAATACTTACGCCGCGTGATTGAGCGACTCGCGCAGGAAGTTTTCGAAGATGATGCGCCCGTCGCGCGACTCGTTCGGGTGCTCCCAGCGCGTGGCGCGCGTCTTGTCCCAATCCTCGAAAGATTTTTCGAGGTGGAACTGGACGGTGTAGATCAACTGGCCGTCGCCGCGTTTGACCATCATCTGGTTCCGGCAGAAGTAGGCGGTGGCAAGGAGTTTGAAACCTTCCGGGACGTGATCGAGTTGCAGCCCGTGATTCTGCCAGACGCGCAGGATGCAGGCTTCGATGGTGTAGTCCTGCCAGACGCCCGATTCGCGGTCGCTCACGCCCTCGAAGATCGGGTCTTCGGGGTCGGTGATGCGGATGACGCGATACTGGTATTCGAAAGGCCGCCCGTCGCGATTCTCGTGCTGCTCGCGGTTGTCGAGCGTTACGACGCGCGCGCCAAAGCCGAGCCCCACGAGTTGGTGGCCGCCGCAAATGCCGAGCACGGGAATCCGTGTCGAGCGGATGAAGCGTCCGAAGTTTTCGATGAGGCGCGGGTGGTAGTAGTCGAAGTCGCGCAGCGTGCCGCTCAAAACAATCGCCTGCGGCTTGAACTCGTCAGCCGCTTCGGCCACTTCCGAGACGTGTGCGACGCGCGTTTCCGGCTGGCGCACGAGGCGCGAAATGTTGTTGCGAATGTTGGAGACGGCGAGACCCGCAATCTGCCTCTCGCGTTGCAGATGCGTCCTGGCGCGACGCCCCCACTCGCGTACGGCCAACTCGGAGAGATCGTTTTCGTCGCGCAGCAGGTCGTCTATGACGAGCACGCGAATCGCCTCGATGCGCTTTTCAATAGGCTCGAAGCGGCAAAAGCTGCGCTGGTTGAAAGGGAAGGGAAGCGGTTCTTCTTGATCGATTGGCGTGATTGTCTCTTTAACTTCTTGCATCATCAAAAATAATTTACCAGTTCGGGGTTAGATGTTCAAACGCCCTGCCGCCGTTGTTTCGTATTCTGGTTGAATTGTGGAATAAGTGTGCCGGCGCCGGCCTCCGCTATTTCTCGCCGCACGTCCGCGACGAGGGCGTTGCGCAGGCGCGTGCGGTAAGCCTTGCCGCGCGCGCCCGCCAGATGTTCCACCAGCAACAACATGCGCTGCCAGCCGGATTCGAGTTCATCTGCGAGCAGTGAAATTCGCGAGATGTCGTACGGGACGGCCACGCTCGTGCAACCGGCGCGGGCGAAGGTCGCCAGGTAGCGTGCGGTCGCCAGATCGGGGCAGGTGATGCGGCGTCGCCCGATCTTTAATTCGACGCCGAGCAGCGTGTGCTGCACGTTGATCTGTTCGGGTTTGGCAGAGGCGGCGGCCTGCAATTGATGTGCGCGTGTGCGCAGAGTCAAAATTCGTTCGCGATAAGCGCGGGGCAGCCACGATTCGCCGAGCGTCTCTTTAATCTGCGCCGCCAGCGCTTCGAGAGAATTGGCCGCGCGCGTCGTCTTCCCTGCGTCCGAAGATTCGGGCGCGCTCAACCCCTCAACTCTCTTAGTCGCAGGCGACATAAAAAAGTAACAAGTGACAGGCGACGGGTGACGAGTTAAAGCAAGTCTTAAAACTTGTCACCTGTCACCTATCGCTCGTCACTTTAACTGACTGACGGCTTGTTGCGGATCGCGGAAGGCGTCCAGCACATGACCCGGAAAAATTCCGAGATAAAAAACTCCGAGCGCCGTGATGATGATCGCCAGCGCGACGCTGACGGGCACGGCGGGCGCGCTCCAGGCGGTCGAGCGTTCGCGGAAGAACATCACGACGACGAGTCGCAAGTAATAATAGACCGAAATCGCCGTGTTGAGCACGCCGATGACGACGAGCACGACGAAGCCCTGATCGAGTGCGGCGCGGAAGACCATCACCTTGCCCATGAAGCCTGCGGTGAGCGGGATGCCGAGCAAACTGAGCAGGAAGAGGGTGAGCGCGAAGGAGAGCGCGGGCGCGGTAAAGCCGATGCCGTTGTAGTCTTCGATCTCGGTGCGGCGGTCGCCGCTGCGCGCGATGAGCGTGACGACGGCGAACGCGCCGAGGTTCATCACGGCGTAGGCCAGCAGGTAGAAGGCGACGGCGGCGATGGCGTCTGATTGCAGCGTCTCGTCGCGCGCCTGTCCGGCGGCGATGAAGCCGACGAGCGCGTAGCCCGCATGCGCGATGGACGAATAGGCGAGCATGCGTTTGACGTTCGTTTGGACGAGCGCGGCAAGGTTGCCGACCGACATCGTGAGGATGGCGAGCAGCCACAGGGCGTTGATCCATGCGGAGTGGAGTTGGGCGGCGTTCGTCGTGGCGGCGATGAAGGGGAAGCCGAAGAGGAAGACGCGCATGAAGGCGGCAAAGCCCGAAGCCTTTGGCCCGGCGGCCATGAAGGCTGTGACTGGCGTGGGCGCGCCCTCATACACGTCGGGCGTCCAGACGTGGAACGGGGCGGTCGCGATCTTGAAGCCGAAGCCGACGAGCATGAGCGCCGCGCCCGCGTAGAGCAGGACGGGATAGGCCAGCGCGTTCTCTGCGCCGACCCTGAGCGCGAGTTCCTTGATGTTGGTCGTGCCCGCGCCGCCGTTTGCGAGCGACGTGCCGCCGTAGACGAGCGCGATGCCGTAGAGCAGGAAGGCGGAGGAGAACGAGCCGAGGATGAAATACTTCATCGAGGATTCGTTCGAGCGCAGGTCAGTGCGACGAAACCCGGCCATCACGTAGGTGGCGATGGAGAGTAGTTCCAAACCGAGGAAGATGATCACGAGGTCGCCGCCCGAAGCCATCAGCATCATGCCGACGGTGGCGAACATCAGGAGCGCATGAAACTCTCCGGCGGGCAGGTGTTCCCACTCGACCCAGATCATCGAGATGAGCACGGTGAGAGCCGAGACGACGAGGAAGACGAGCGTGAAGGAGAGCCGCATGCGGTCGAGCACGATCATGCCGTTGAAGGCTTCGCGCGCCGTCGTTTGGTCGTTCCACAGGAGGATGCAGACGGCGGCGGCAGCGACCAGTCCCGCGAGCGAGAGCAACCCCGTCACCCAGCGCTGGCTGGAGCGGCGCGTGAACGCGTCAACGAGCATAACCAGCACGCCCACGACGGAGACGATCATCTCCGGCAGGATGAGCGTGAAGTTGATGTCAGGCGATGCGGCCTGAGCGGTTTGAAAGGCGAGACACAGGTTCATCTTTTTAACTCAGCGCAGGCGACCGTCAAGTTGACGAGCGCCGGCGATCAACGGCTACGCGGCACAGGCGGCGCGCCGCCCGCGCCCTCCGGCGCGCGGAGCATCAGGTCGAGACGTGCGCGGATCAGTTTCTTGTAATCCTCTGCCTGCGAAGTCATGCCCGTGTGTTTGGGCGGGATGAAATTCCCTTCGCGGTCGAAGAAGACGACCATCGGCAGACGCACGCGCTCGCTGAACTGCGCGAAGGCCGTCTTCTCCGGGTCGCGCAGGACGGGGATCGTCATCTTCAGAGACTTCGCGTAATCGCGCAGCAGTTCGTTTGAAGTTTGATCGTCGTTCTCGATACTGACCCAGAGGAACTTGACGCCGCGCCCCGCGTACTCCTTCTTCAATTCTTCGAGGGCTTCCAACTCCCACGCGCACGGCTTGCACCACGTCGCTCCGAAAGAGACGAGCACCACCTCGCCGCGCATCTCCGACACGTCGTAAGTCTTGCCGTCAACGCCCTTCAGCTTGATCTGGACGCGCTCGCTGCCGACCGCATGCGACCCTGCGGGCGTCAAAGCGCCGCCGGAGAGCAACGTCAACAGCAACAAAGTGAGATAGAATTTCTTGCTTAATTTCAACATACTGGCTTCAACATCCGACCCATAAATCTTCCGACTTGGAATTTGAAACTTGCGCCGTCTATTTTTCCGCGATGACGCCGCCGCTCTCCGTCGCCACGACGCGCGAGCGCACTAGTTCCACTGCGGCGCGCGAGCGATTCAGGAACGGGCGCGGGTAGACGCCCATGTAAATCATCAGCGCGAGCAGCGGCACGAGCAGGCCGAGTTCGCGCCAGTTGAGGTCTGTCAGGCGCTTGTTCTTCTCGTTCGTGACGCGACCGAACAGCACCCGCTGCAACATCCAGAGCATGTAGACCGCCGCCCAGATAACGCCCGTCGCGGCCAGCATCGTCGCCACGCGCGCCCACGTCTGCGAGAGCGCGGGCGAAGTCCACATGCCGAGCATGATCAAAAACTCGCCGA
>DASQDV010000407.1:0-2515 GCA_035633995.1 Pyrinomonadaceae bacterium
CCCACCGCCGTCGTCGTCGCCAACGACATGATGGCTCTGGGAGTGATGCAGGAGTTGCGCGAGCGCGGCGTCGAAGTGCCGGGCGACGTGTCGGTCGTCGGCTTCGACGACATCGCGTTTGCGTCTCTGGCCGCGCCGCCGCTGACGACCGTGAGCTTGCCGCGCGAAGAACTCGGGCGCCGCGCCGTCGAAGCGCTCGTCGCCAGCATCGAGCACTCGGAGCAGCAGGGGACGGACATACATATCGAGACACATCTCGTCGAACGCGACTCGACCGGACGCGCGCCCGCGCGCACGGCGGCGGAAGACTTGGCCTGAACGCGAACACGCGCGGCGACGCACGCGCGCTCCGAAGCGAAGGCGTGCGCGCGCTCTTATTTTGTACGGAACGAAGGGCAATCTAAAGATGCAAAAGTCAGAACTCAAATCTTCAACGCCTGTGCGCCGCGCGAGTGGCGCGCTACTACTATTGCGCCGCGCGGCCTTCTTCGTCGCGCTCGCCTGCGTGTGCGCGGGGAGCGTCGCGGCACAACAGCAGCAGCAGCAGTCGCGCGCCGCCGCTTACACGAATCCCGCGCTCGCGGGCGATTATCCTGACCCGTCCGTGATTCGCGTCGGGCAGGATTACTGGGCGACGGCCACCTCTTCCGAGTGGGCGCCGGAGTTTCCCATCCTGCACTCGCGCGATCTCGTCAACTGGCGCGTCGTCGGTTCGGTTTTCCAGAAACGCCCCGCGTGGTCGGTCGGCAACTACTGGGCGCCTGAAATTTGGGAGGATCGCGGTCGCTTCTACATCTACTACACGGCGAAGAAGAAGGACGGCCCGCTCTGCGTCGCCGTTGCCACGGCGCGCAGGCCGCAGGGGCCGTACACGGATCACGGCGCGCTCGTCTGCCAGGAAGTCGGCTCGATTGACGGCTTCCCCATCCGCGACGAGCGCGGGCAGCTTTATCTTTTGTGGAAAGAGGACGGCAACAGCCGCAGCGTGCCGACGCCCATCTGGGCGCAGCCGCTCTCGGCGGACGGCACGAAGCTAACCGGCGAGAAGCAGGAGTTGATCCGCAACGATCAGGCGTGGGAGAAGCATGCGTCGCTGCCTTACGGCGATCTGGTCGAAGGCCCTGCGGTCGTCAGGCGCAACGGTTGGTTCTACATGTTCTATTCGGGCAACTTCTGCTGTGCGCGCGAATGCAACTACATGGTGGGCGTGGCGCGTTCGCGGAAACTCCTGGGACCCTGGGAGAAGAATCCGGCGAACCCGATCCTCGCGGGCAACGACGCGTGGAAGTGTCCCGGTCACGGCACGATTGTCAGCGACGCGCGCGGGCGCGACTACCTGATGTATCACGCGATGGACGCGAAGGACTTCGTCTATGTCGGGCGTCAGGCGTTAATTGACGAAGTGAAATGGGGCGCGAACGGCTGGCCGACGATCAATCAGGGCAGAGGACCTTCGCGCCGCGCCCCGTCGCCGCACGGCTTCAACGAGCGAAACGCCGAACACTTTTTCTTCGACGATTTCACCGCGCCTCGTTTGCAATCCGGCTGGCAATGGCCGCAGTCGAACGAACCCTCCATGCGCACGGAGAGCGCGCGGGGCGGTCGGCTCATCCTCTCGCCCGCCGTCGAGCAGACGACCAGCCCGGCGGGAGCGGTCGTGGCGCGCACGACGACGCTCGGCGATTATGAAGCGACCACTTTGATCGACACGCGCGGCATGCGTCGCGGCGCGCTCGCGGGTCTCTCCGCCTACGGCGACGCGGAGAACGCGCTCGGCGCGGTCGTTGACGGGCGCAACATCATCCTCTGGCGGCGTGAGAAGAACGAACAGAAGATGGTGGCGACCATCTCTGATGCCGTCTCTACACCGCTCGTTCATTTGCGCATGACGGCGGACGACGGGCGCAGGTATCGCTTCGCGGTCAGCGCGGACGGCAACCGCTGGCGCAATGTGGGCGAGGAGATGGACGGCGAATATCTTCCGCCCTGGGACAGGGGCGTGCGAGTCGCGCTCACGGCGGGCGGCACGGCGGGCGCTGTCGGAAAGTTTGAATGGTTGAGGATCGCGCCGTCGCGCAAGACGAGGGCGGCGCGGGGCGAGTGACGAAATTCTTCGGGTCGCATGGAAACTTAAATCACGGGAGAAGGTGAAACATGAAAGCAAAAGTCGGTGGGCGAATGTCTTTGGCGATCCTGGTGGCGATGTTGTTTCTGGCCGCGCTCGTCCTGGGCGGCTGCCGCAAAGAGAGCGGTAGCGGCGGCAGCGGCGGTGGCACGGCGGGCGGCGGTCAAAGCGGCGGCAAGAAGGTCGTCGGCTTTTCGCAGATGGAGATGGACGGCCCCTGGCGCATCGCCGAAACGGAGAGCATTAAGGCGGAGGCGGCGAAGCGTCCCGACAAGTACGATTTGCGCGTGACGGTCGCACAGGGCGACACGGCCAAGCAGGCCGCGAACGTCGAAGACTTAGTCGCGCAGCGCGTTGACGCCATCTTCCTCGCGCCGCGCGAGACGGTCG
>DASQDV010000408.1:0-3967 GCA_035633995.1 Pyrinomonadaceae bacterium
GCCTTCGCATCCCCCTGCCGCCGCCGCAACTCGGCCAGCGCCACGAGCGCGGGCAGTTCTTCATCAACCAGATTCACCTTCCGCGCGCGGGTGAGAGCATGGTGCAGCCGTTCGTCGGCGGTGGCAAGATCATTCAAGCCCAGTGCAGCCTCGCCCTGTGCTCGCGCCGCGAAGATGAAATCACGCTCAAAGTTCTTAACATGAGCCAACTCTAACGCGCGGTTGGCGAACGATAGCGCCCCCGCAAACTCGCCGACCCATAGTGTGCTCTGCGCGAGGTAAGAATTGACGACGCCTTCACCTTGAATCTTAGACTGGGCTACCTCTATGCGTAACGCTCGCTGTAGGGCAGACACGGATTCATTCGTAAGACCACGCGCCGCCAGCGTCAAGCCAAGCAAGTACATACTGGCCGCTTCATGAGAACGATTATTCCACTTGCGTGTGAGGATCAGCGCGCGCCGCGTTGTAGCCTCCGACTCGCATAGCACCCCTGACAGCCGCAACGTGTCTGACAGGTTGATCAAACCAACGCTGAGTTGGAGTTCATCCTTCAACTCCGCATTAATTATGTTAGAGCGGCGGTACAGCGCGGCGGCGCGCCTCGGCTGTCCACTGAATTGATACCCCTGCGCCAGCGCATTGAGTGTGAAGGCTTGGGCGTCTTGCCAATTCAAACGCGGCAACTGCTCCAGTCCATCGGGAAAGAGCAACTCCAAAAGTTCTACCCGCTGCCGGCTGGCACTCAGACGGTGGAGCGTAGCGGCATCCAGTCGCGCGTAAAATGATCTTATGGCATCATCGTAACGTCCCAATCCGATCAGCGTGTTGTACAGTTCGATAGCGGGCGTGAGGTCTTCGAGGCTGTTGACCTTTCGCCAATCGTTAATCATCGGCAACGCTTCAAAGTGCGCGTGCAGGCTTATGTAGACGCCGCGCCGGGCGTCGCCGCCCAAGCAGCTCCACACTACGCCGCGCACGAGCGGGTGCAGGTCGTAGCGGTTGGCGCGCTTGTCCCATCCGACCAGCCCCCGGTCTTCCAACTCGGTCAGCACCTCATCCAATTCACGCTCGTCGGCGCACGGCTTCCCTTCGCCTATCAACAACGCGGCCAGCGTGTCGTAACGCGCAGGCATTCTGAATGCGGCGATGGTGCGCAACACCTGCTGCGCTTTGTCATCCAGCCCGCGCAGGGCGAAGGCCAGCACATGCGACTTTACCTGGACGAGCGGGAGGCTGAAGGGATCGAAATCGGGATGGGCGCGCCGCCACGCGTCGAAGTCGCCGGGCGCGGGACGGTAGCGCGCCACCTCGCTCGCCAACGCCTGAATCAACAGCGCGTGATTATCCGCCCGCTGGAAAAGCGGCAGCAACGAATCGCGCGCGCCGGTCGCGCCGAACGCCCGCCACAGTTCGAGCGCATCATCGTCAGCCAACCCGTGCAGTAAGATCGCGGCGCAACTTCCAAGCGGCTCGCCTGTCACCGTCTGCAAATCGGCGGGGTAGAGGCGCGTGCTGACGAGGATGCGTGAGGCGCGGACGTTTGCCAGTTTGCGTAGGAACGAGCCGGCGCGCGGGTCGGCGGTTTTGCGCAGACGGTGCTCGCCCGTGAAGGACTGTGCGGCGCTCGCGGGCAGGCCGATGGCGTCGGCGACGAAGTTGGCCGTCTGCTTGTCGTAATCGTCGTCGGAGAGGTGCGCCGCGTCCATGCGGGCGTAGGCGATGAGGATGCGTTCGAGGCCGTCGAGGACGAGGAGGAAGGGTTCGCGGTCGAGGGCGGCAAGGAGTTGTGTCTCGCGTTCGGGCGCGGGCGTTTGTTGGACTTCGGCGAGCGGGCGGCGCGTGGTGTAGGCGAGCGCGCGGGTGACGAAGTTTTCAAAGGTGGCATCGGATTCGTAGAAGCTCCACCAGAGGCGACCAGCGAGCGGGGTCATTTCTTGTGGTGCGATGTCGTTGAACCAGTGCCATGTGAGCGCGCTCTTGCCGAGGCCGCCGACGGCGACGACGTTGAGGATGCGCGCACGGTAGATTGTCGAAGAGGGCTTGGCGACCCAGTCTGTGAGGAGGTTGAGTTCTGGCTGGCGACCGACGAGGCGGTGAGTTTGCAGCAGCGTGTAAGGGTGCGCGATGAAGGCTTCGGGCGGTGCGGGGATGTCGCTGATGTAATGAAAGGTCGAGAGGTCGGGTTCGCGTAATTTCGAGAGGCTGTTGATGACGTGCGCGCGCAGGTCGGCGGGCGACGTGAAGAAGTTGACGATGTTCTCGGCTTCGATGCGGCTCTTGAACTCTGCGAGCTTCGGCGCATTCTCGCCCGTGTCAATGTCGTTGATGGTGAAGTCGGCGAGCGCGTGGTTCTTGTCGATGTTGAAGATGAGGCGCGGGATTTTGCGTTCGACGGCGCGGTTGTATTCCATCTCGGTGATGGAAATTTGCTGCGGGTTATTTTCTTTCGGGACGTAGCCGTAACGATGCGCGAAGACGCCGACGTAAATGTCCGCTTCATCTACGAGCTTGAGCGAGGCTGAAATGGCCTCGGCGTCGCTCGCGGGCAGGTGTTCCATCATCACGGGGAACATGCCCTGTCGCAGGCAGGCATCCAGCACTTCCTTGCGGTGCGAGGAGAGGTCACGCGCGGTGCTGCTGACCATTACTTTCGGTACTTTTGGTTGGTGAGTCATGTCGCCTGTGAGCATCGGATTTTCAAAGTTTGTTCGGCCACGCGGGGCATGCGTCGTGTGGACGGATTTTGCCCGTGCGGTGCGATTTCTACAAGAGTTACCTGTGAAGATGTTTTGACGGGGCGGGCGGCGTGCAGAAGTTGTGATTGCAAAGGCGCGGGCGCGACGTATAATCGAGGGACGGAGAACTTGAAGCCTTGTCGAACGAAGACGACGAACTGCCTTTGATTGGCGAAGACGCGGGGGCGTCGGTTGTACCGCGCGCGTTTGCGCCCGGCGAGATGGTGGCGTGCGAGTCGTGTTTGCGCGCGAACGCGCCGACGCGTATGAACTGTCTTTATTGCGGTGCGGCGCTGCCTGTGAGTGACGCGGGCAATGATTTGCGCCGCCCGTCGCTGCGTGCGCTGGAGGCGTGGGAGCAGGGTTTCAACGTGGTGCTCGTGCCGCACGGCGGTGCGTCGGCGGCGGCGGATGTCTTGAGCGTGGATAGTCTGTCGGCGGCGGCGACGCTCTTGCGTGTGGAGGCGGGGCAGTTGCGCGGGATGCGCGAGGCGGGAGGTGCTCTGCCGCTCGCGCGCGCCGCGTCGAGGGAAGAGGCTTCGCTCGTTGAAGGGAAACTTCGCGCGCTCGGGTGGCAGGTTGAGATTGTGGCCGACGAAGATTTGGCCGTCGAGAAGCAAGCGCCGAAGCGCATACGCAAACTTGAGATCGGCGCAGCGGCGCTCGCGGGTTGGACGAGCGCAGAGAGCGCGCCGGAGAGCGTCGCATGGGAGCGCGTCGCGTTGTTCGTGGCGGGGCGCATCGCGCGCAAGCGGATCGAGGTGGAGGAACGTCGCGGCGGCGGCGGCGGTCGTCGCGGCGCGGAGGGCGAGGTCGTCGAGACGCGCGAGTTTCACGAAGACGAGCGCGCGCTTGATCTCTACTTCGTGGAGTCCATAGTCAACTGGCGCATCATGGCCGAGAACTTCGACTATTCGTGCCTCGGCGCGGAGAAGCGTTTGACGGCGGCGGAGAATTTCAAACGTCTCATAGAGACTTTGCGTGCTCGCGCGCCGCGCGCCGTCTACGACGATGCTTACCGGAGCGTGCGCCCGTTTCTTAAATTCGCGTGGCCGCTCGCGGAGCAGACCGAAGCGGGAAACCTGCGGCGCATACGCCCCGGCCGCTACAACGCAGAAGCCGTCACGAGCGTCTCGAACGAGACGCAGTTCACGCGCTACGGGCGACTGCTGCAATACTTTCGCCTGCGCGAACTCTCGCCGCCGACATGAAAAATTTTCGCCGTCATA
>DASQDV010000409.1:0-9533 GCA_035633995.1 Pyrinomonadaceae bacterium
CTTCTCGCCCGCCGCGAAGCTACGCAGCTTGCCTTCGCCGTCGAACAGGTAATAGGCGGGAACATACCCCTGCTCGTTCTGGAACGCGTCGCGCAGTTTGTGCTCGTTGTCCACCGCGCACGGCTCCGTGATGTTGTAGTGAGTGATGGCGTCGCGCACCTGTTCGGTGTCCGTGTCGGCCTCGTAGCGCGGCATGTGCACGGCGATGACGCGCAAGCCCTCGCCCGAATGCTTATCGCGCCACTCGGCCACGCGCGGCATATTGTCTTTGCAGATGCCGCAACTGATCGACCAGAAATGCACGAGCGTTGGATGCCCCTTCGCCTCTGCGGCGGCGCGTGCGCCCGTCGCGTTGAACCACTCCGTCGCCCCCTCCAACGACGGCAATTCCGTCCCAATCCTCGGCATAACACACCTCTCTAAATCAGCGACAAGTGACGCGTGACAGGCGACAAGTTAAAAACTAAAAACTTGTTTTGATTCTTGCTCGTCGCTCGTCACCTGCCACTCGTCACTGCTCTTAAGCCGCCAGCGTCTTTTGTCCCGGCTTCCACTCGGCCTGGCAGAGGCCGCCCGTCTGCAAGGCTTGAATCACGCGCAGAGTCTCTTCCGCCGAACGACCGACGTTCAAGTCGTGCACGACCTTGTAGCGCAGGATGCCTTCCGGGTCGATGACGAAGAGGCCGCGCAGCGCGATGCCCTTGTCTTCGACGAGCACGCCGTAGTCGCGCGCCACCTGCTTGGTCGCGTCCGCCGCGAGCGGGTAGCGCAAGCCTTCGACGCCGCCCTTTTCGCGCGGCGTTTGCAGCCACGCGCGGTGCGAGAAGACCGAGTCGGTCGAGACGCCGATCACTTCCGCGCCGATGCCCTCGAAGTCGTCGTAACGCTCGCTGAAGGTCGTCAACTCCGTCGGGCACACGAAAGTGAAATCCAAAGGGTAAAACAGCAAGACCACCCACTTGCCTTGGTAGTCCGAAAGCTTCACGTTCTGATCGAGCTTCTCAAGATTTTTGGTCGAAGCCATGTCGAAATCCGGTGCCGGCTGGCCGACCATCGCTGTCTGGGTCATTCTAATTTTTCTCCCTCATTAATTCATTATGATACGGGTGTTGCGCGCCTCTCAGAGCTTCGTGCGGCACGTCCCCCTGGTAAAGTCAACGCTTCCGGCGCTTGCCGCGCGCCGACGCGCCTTCCGGCTCATCGCTGCAATCGGGACACAGCCCCACGAGCGTCAGGTGTATGGATTCGGGTTTGAAGCGCGAGCGACGCGCGGCGGGCTTCATCAAGCTTAAAGTCTCTGCCAGATCGAAATCGAGCAACTTGCCGCAGGCGGTGCAGATGGCATGGTCGTGGCGCGCGGTTTCGCGGTCGTAGCGGCTCGCCGCGTTTCCGAACGTGACCTCGCCGAGCAACCCCGCCTCTTTCAGGTAGCGGAGCGAGTTGTAGACGGTCGCGTAGCTGATCTTCGGCAGGAGCTTTTGCGCCCGCGTGAAAATCTCCGCCGCCGTCAGGTGGTCTTCGCTCTCGCTCACCACCCGCAGCACGGCCTGCCGCTGCGGCGTCAGCGCGCCGCCACCCTGTTTTTCCTTGCCTGAATCCATGTTTGATTAAAGTGGATTTAGAATAATTCTAAATTGCGCGCCTGTCAAGCGCGGGCGGCGGGCATCCCTTGACCCTTACAGGTTCGGATGGCGCGCGACGTAATCAACGAGCGCGGCGACGTATGAAGGGAAAGGCGGGCAGGAGACGCCGTGCGGCGCGAGCAACGCTTCGGCGCGGCTTGTGTCGTAGGTCTGGTTGAGGAAAAAATAGGGCACGCCGACATGTGGCAGCTTCGTTAACGTCTCCGAGAACGGCAGCGAGAGCGATGCGCGCACCACGCCCTTCGGCAGACGGACGCGCGACGAGCGCCCCGCGAGCGCTCGTGCGACCGCTTCGAAAAGTTCTCCGGTCGTGAGCGGGCGCGGGTCGGCCAGTTGCACCGTCCGTCCCGCCGCGCGCTCGTCTGCGGCGAGCGCCGCCATCGCCTCCACGACGAAATCAACCGGCACGATGTTCAAACGCACGTCCCGGTTTCCGATGTTCACGAGCGACAAAACCTGCGGCCACATGCGCAGGTACTTGATCAGGTAATAGACGCCGTCGTATTTCGCCGTCTCGCCCGTTTGCGAATCGCCGCACACGACCGACGGGCGATGAATCGTCACGGGCAATTCCGACTTCAACTTTTCGACTTCCAACTCCGCGAGATATTTCGTCTCCTCATAAAAATTACGAAAGCCCGCCGCGTGTTCCAACTCGTCCTCGCGGATCACTCCGGCGCGCAAACCCGCGACGTAACAGGTCGAAACGTAATGATAGCGCGCGAGGCGCGGGCACACGCGCGCGAACTCGTTGACGTTTTGTGTGCCCTCGACGTTGACGCGCATCGCAAGCTCGCGCCGCACGCCCAGATCGTAAATCGCCGCCAGGTGAAACAGCATCGTCGTCTCGGCGCGCGCCTGTTCAAACTCCGCCTCGTTCATCCCCAGCCGCGCGCTCGTGATGTCGCCCTCGACGATCTGAAAACGCCCCGCGCCCCCGCCCGTCTCCTCCGCCAGCCGCGCCGCTTCCTCGCGCGCGCGCGCCATGAGCGCGGGCTGCACGAGCAACAAAAACCGCGCGTCGCCCCGTCGCGCCAACTCTTTGATCAAGCGCCCCGCGATGAAGCCGGGGACGCCTGTGAGAAAAATTGTTTCTTGAGATGACATCATTCTCAAATTAATAACCGGCGCTCTTGCCACGCGCTGTTTAATAACCGGCACTCTCGCCGCGCGCAGTCTCTAATCGCTTGCCAGTTCGATTAATGTTCGCACGCCCGTCCCGGTCGCCCCGGCGGGCGCGTGCGGCTGCGCTTCTTCGTGCCAGGAGGTGGCGGCGATGTCGAGATGCACCCAGGGCGTGTCGGCGGCGAACTTGCTGAGGAGCAGCGCGGCGGCGGTGGCATCGGGGCGTCCGCCGTAGTTCTTGAAATCGGCGATGGGGCTTTCGATACGCTTCTTGTAGTCGTCGCTCACGGGCATGCGCCAGACGGGTTCGCCCGCGCGCGTCGCCGCACTTGTGACGCGCGCTGCCCATTCGTCGTCATTCGTGAAAAGCCCCGTGCGGTGGTCGCCGAGCGCGACGATGATCGAGCCGGTGAGGGTGGCGAGGTCAACGATGCGCGCCGCGCCGAGCGAGCGCGCGTAGGCGATGCCGTCAACGAGTACGAGACGGCCTTCGGCGTCCGTGTCAACGACTTCGATGGTGTAACCGGCGAGCGTGCGCACGATGTCGCCGGGTTTGAGCGCGCGCCCCGAAGGCATGTTCTCCGCCGACGGCACGACGGCGACGAGGCGCCGCCGCAACTTCAATTCGGCAATCGCACGCAACGCGCCGAGCGCCGCCGCGCCGCCCGCCATGTCGGACTTCATCTCTTCCATCCGCTCCGCAGGCTTGAGCGAGATGCCGCCCGTGTCGAACGTGATGCCCTTGCCGACAAACGCCCACAGTTCGTCCGCGTCGCTCATGCCTTCCGGTTCGTAGCGCACGACGATGAGCGCGGGCGGTTCGTCCGAACCTTGCCCGACGCCCCACAAGCCCCCCATGCCGCGCGCGCGTATCTCGCTCGCTTCGAGCGTCTCGACCGAGAGGCCGAACTCTGCGGCCATCTCTGCGGCGCGGCGCGCAAACTCGCGCGGCGGCAAACTCGCGCCGGGCAGATCGGCCAGCGAGCGCGCCCAGTTCGCCGCTTCCGCGACGATGCGTGCGCGTTCGACCGCAGCGCGCATCTCGTCGCTCGCGTCGCGCGAGGCGGCGATGGTGAATCGTGCGAGCACGGGCGCATCTTCCTCGTCGCGCTTTTGATAAAAGTCGTTTTCGTAAAATCCCAGATGCGCGCCTTCTGTGGCGGCGCGCGAGAGTTGCGCTGTGTCGCCGACGACACCGGAATCGGGCAGCATGAACTGTAGATGACGGACGCGCGAATCCCGCGCACGGCGCACGGCCAGCCCTGCGGCACGGCGCAGCGCACCGGCGTCGAAATCCGCGCGGCTGCCGAGACCTATCAACAGAAAGCGCCGCGCGCCCGCACCTGAAGCGCCCGCGCCGGAGGCGTAGACCAGCGCGGCTTCATCTTCCTCACCTTCAAACTCGCCGGCGCGCAATAAATCTTCGACCGCGCGGCGCTCGGCCTCGTCGAGCGTCGAAGCGAGAGAAGGGTGCGGCTTGTCTTTGAAGATGCAAAAGGCTGTGGCGTCAATCGTCGGGTCGGTGGCGGAGAGGGCGTCGGCGAGTTTAACTTGAAGTCTGCTTGAAGGCTGCATCGGTGATCTCTTAAGACACACGGCGCGTTAAAATTGTTGTGTGTGGCGCGGCATGTGCGAGGCGAGTATAATTCAAGCGCTTCGGCGCAACCTAACTGCTCCCCGCTCGCGTGCGAAAAACAAGAGGCAGCGCCGCCGGTTAGAAAAGTTAAACTACGTATCTATAAGTTAGCTCTCAAGGAGAAAAAACTTCTCATGCCGTTTTACCGTTTCCCGCCCGCCCGAAGACAGACATTGCTTGCGCTCGCCCTCATGCTCTGCACCGCTGTCTCCGGCTTCGCGCAAACCGACGCGGCGCAAGGCACCGCAGAGACCGTCCGCGTAACGCTCTTGCAGGTCAACGACGTGTACCAGATTTCGCCCGTTGATCGCGGCAAGCGCGGGGGCTTGGCGCGACTTGCGACGCTCAGGAAAATAGTGCTGGAGGAATCGCCGCACACGCTCTACCTGCTTGCGGGCGACACGCTCGGCCCTTCGGTCGCCTCGAACATCTTCAAGGGGAGCCAGATGATCGCCGCGTGGAACGCGACCGGACTCGACTACGCCGCGCTCGGCAACCATGAATTCGACTTCGGCGACGCCGTTTTGCTCCAGCGCATGAGCGAATCGAAATTTACGTGGCTCGGCTCGAACGTCTTCAACCGCAAGACCGGGAAACTCTTCGGCAACATGCCGCCGTTCGTCGTGCGCGAGTTCGGCGGCGTCAAAGTCGGTTTGTTCGGCCTGCTCACGACGGACACGAAGCAATCATCTTCGCCCGGCGCGGATGTCGAGTTTCGCGACCCGTGCCTGACGGCAAAAGATACCATCAAGCAACTGCGCAAACGCGGCGCGCACACCATCGTCGCCATCACGCACTTGACGATTGAAAACGACAAGCGACTCGCGCGCTGCGCCCCCGGCATTGACGTGATCATCGGCGGGCACGAGCACACCGTGCTGCAATCGCTTTCGGCGGGCACGCCGATCTTTAAGATGGGTTCGGACGGGCGCAATCTCGGTCGCATTGATCTCAACATCTCGCGTCGCGGCGGCACTGTCGAGAGCGTTGACTGGGAGATCATCCCCGTGACGGACGGAGTGGAAGAGGAGCCGAAGGCCGCCGCCGTCATCAGCGAATTTGAGAAGAAACTTTCGGCGGAACTCGATCTGCCCGTCGGCCGCACCACCGTCGAACTCGACGCGCGGCAGGAGACGAATCGCTCGCGCGAAACGAATCTCGGCTCCTTTATCGCCGACGCTTATCGCAAACAGACGGGCGCGGAGGTCGCGATCTTGAACGGCGGCTCGATTCGTTCCAACACGACTTACGGCCCCGGCGCGCTCACGAAACGCGACGTGCTCTCTATTCTCCCGTTCGAAAATCCCCTTGTGAAGGTCGAAGTGACGGGCGCAACTTTGCGCGCCGCGCTCGAACACGGCGTCAGCCGCGTCCGCGAAGAAAAGGAGGCGGGACTGTTCCCGCAAGTTTCGGGCTTGCGTTTCACCTACGACGGGCGGCTCGCTTCCGGCTCGCGCGTGACGGGCGTGACGGTCGGCGGCGCGCCGCTCGACAACGCGAAGACCTACACGCTCGCCGTCAACACCTACGTGCTCGGCGGCGGCGACGGCTACACGATGTTCAAAGGCGCGCGCGAACTGCTCAAGCCCGAAGAAGCGCAGGTCGAACCGGCCATGCTGATGAACATCATCTCCGCCGCAGGCGAGATCAGCCCGCAGACCGACGGGCGCATCAAAAGAGACGATGAACGCGGAACGATGAACTAAAGAAAAACCGGTTATGTTAATTCATCGTTCCGCGTTTCGCGTCCATCGTTAGTTCTTATGTTTGACGAAGATACTTTATCGGGCGGGGCGCGGCGCGAGGCGGTGGAGTTGTTCCGGCGCGCGTATGAAGCGCAACAGGCGGAGGATTACACGGAAGCCATAGAGTTGTACCGGCGCTCCATCGCAACTTACCCGACCGCCGAGGCGCACACCTTTCTCGGCTGGGTCTACAGTTTTCAGGAACGTTACGACGAGGCGATTGACGCCTGCCTCGAAGCCATCCGCGTTGACCCTACCTTCGGCAACCCTTACAACGACATCGGCAGCTACCTGATCGCCAAAGGCGACCTCTACAACTGCGTGCGCTGGTTCCAGCGCGCCCTCGAAGCGCCGCGCTACGAATCCTACGCCTTCCCGCATTTCAATCTGGGGCGCGTCTACGAACAGCGCGGCCCCCTGCTGCGCGCCGCGCGCCACTACGGCCTTGCCCTCGGCGAAGCGCCCGGCTTCACCGGGGCTATCAAAGCCCTGCGCCGCCTGCAAGCGCGGCTCAACTAGATTGCTCCGGCTTGGGCGCCCTCCCCCGCATCCGAGAGAAATTTGAACGGGGAACTTTAGTCGAAAATCTTTGTCGCGGAATTGATATCTCCGGCGTCTTAAGTTGATCGAATGTTCGGAAAGGAGAATCAATTTTATTTTGAGAATTACCGCAATCTTGATCTGCCTTTTGAGCCTCCTCGCCGTCGGTTCGGCCACCTCCCCAAGCCACGCTCAAGCCGCCGCCGATTCACCCCCGCAATACGACCTCGCAATTCGTTTGCTGCCTGACGCCCAGCGCCTCGAAGCGAGCGGCACACTACGCCTGCCTGCGGCTCGCACCACTCGCACGGAAATCCGGCTCGCCTTGAGCGAGTTGATGCGCGATTTTAATGTCGAGGTGTTGGAGCCTGCGGCGAGCGCCGGAACAGCAAAAGTCGAGAGGCGAGAGCAAAACGGCAAAAGCATCAAATGGGCTGTTCGCCCGCCGCGCCCGATTCCTGCCGGCGAAGCCGTTAAGCTGCGCTTCTCATACGCGGGCGGCGAGAAGCTCGCCAATCAATTTTACCTCGGCGCTGAAGTCTCTTTTGCGTCCGCCTGGGGGACAGCCTGGTATCCGTTGGTTGACGGTGAAAATGACAAAGGCACGGGCTCGCTTCGCTTCTCCGTCCCGCACGGACAGACGGTTTATGCTACCGGCAACCTTCGCGGTTCTTCTCAGGAAGCGGGACAGGGTAACTTCCACTTTGAGATTGTTCATCCAACCTACTTTTCGTTTGCCGCAGGTAACTACACGGTCGTTCGCCGTAATGCGTCCGTTCCGATAGCGGCTTATCTGCTGCGCCCTCGCCCGCATATAGAACAGTATTTGAACGGCGCTTCGAGCATCCTCGACGTTCTGACGCAGGAGTTCGGAAGTTATCCTTTCGCCGAATTCGCGCTCGTTGAAATACCGCGCGATCTAGCCCAACGGGCAAGCTTTAACGCGGCGGGAGTCCAGGGGTTCATCTTGATCAATAGCCGCGCTTTCGACGCGCCGGAGGTGAAGTATGTTCTGAATTTTTTCGGGCATGAGTTTGCCCATCAATGGTTCCCGAACGCGCTCGCGCTGAAAACACCGCCCGGACTTTAGATGGAAGAGGCGTTGGCGGAATACGGAGCCTTGCGCGTCGTGGAAGCCCTGGCAGGTGCGGCGGCTGCCGAACGATACCGGCGCACAGGCTTTGAGTATGACCCCGGTTACAGTGCCCTCGCGTATTTCAAATTAGCAGGTGCGGGCATTGATCACCGGCTCTCGGATTTACAGCCGACGTTAGAGCATCACGATTTGGCTTACAACAAAGGCTTTCTGGTCTTCGACATGCTCGCGCGCGAGATCGGCAGGGAAAAATTCCGACGCATCCTTCATGGCATCACGCGGCGGTATGCTTTCGGAGGAATCACGTGGCGCGAATTCCTGCGCGCCGTTGAAACAGGCGCGGGCAGAAATTTGCGTTGGTTCTATGAGCAATGGTTCGAGAGAACAGGTGCGCCGGAGTTTCAACTGACGTGGAAACAAGAGAACGGAAAACTGCGCGGCGTGATCACTCAAACATCGCCCTCCTATCAGGCCACCCTGGAAGTCGAAGCGAAAAACAATCGAGGAGAGCGTCTTATTCGCGCGGTGAGAGTAACCGACTCGCAGACGACATTTTCTTTTCCGGTAAACTTCCGCGTGGAGACTGTGACTCTCGACCCGCATTATTTAGTATTGCGCTGGACATCAGAATATCGCACGGCGGCACGGGCGGCTCGCACACCTCGCGGGAGGGCAAGTCAATGAGGTCAAGTCAATAAGGCGCGGTATCCGCGCGGGTTCTGCTCATGCGGCCAACACCGTCAGTTTGTTGCGGACACGCATTCGTCTGTGGAATTATACGTGTCTCACAATCATGATTGTGTTCTATGATTTCAACCACTTCGATAAATTCACATGGCTGCTGGCAAATCGTCGCAGGAGAAACGCATGAAACGTAAATTGTTCTTAGCCCTCGTCCTTTTACTTTCAAACATCTTTCAACTTGCGCCGTCGCCAGCAATGGCGCAGCAAACAAACAGGACATCAAATACTGCTCAGTTCGACCGCACGCGTTACGCCATTCAGCATAAAAAATTTGTCCTCGACAACGGTTTGACGCTGCTCGTCCACGAAGACCACAGCGTGCCGATTGTCGGCGTGAATTTGTGGTATCACGTCGGGTCGCGCAACGAAAAGCGCGGCAAGACCGGATTCGCACACCTGTTCGAGCACTTCTTTTTCAACGGCTCGGAAAATTACCCGCACGGTTTCCGCGA
Organism: Pyrinomonadaceae bacterium; assembly: GCA_035633995.1. Taxonomy (GTDB): domain Bacteria; phylum Acidobacteriota; class Blastocatellia; order Pyrinomonadales; family Pyrinomonadaceae; genus JAIVJZ01. The sequence continues at coordinate 8,982 of DASQDV010000409.1, forward strand.
AGCGATGGACGACCTCGGCGCGAACAACCGCAACGGCACGACCGACAGCGACCGCACCAACTTCTTTGAAGACGTGCCCGTCTCCGCGCTCGAACGCACCCTCTATCTCGAAGCCGACCGCATGGGCTTCCTCGCCAATTACATCTCGAAAGAGATGCTCGAACGCGAGCGCGGCGTGGTGCAAAACGAAAAACGGCAGGGGGAGAATCAACCTTACGGTCGCGTCTTCGACGAAATCGGACAGAAGATGTATCCGTACTCGCACCCCTATTCGTGGTCAACCATCGGCTCGATGGATGACCTGAACGCGGCGACGCTCGACGACGTGAAAGAATGGTACAAAACTTATTACGGGCCGAATAACGCCGTGATCGCGCTTGCGGGCGACATCACGCCCGAACGCGCGCTCGAACTCGTCAAGAAGTATTTCGGCGGCATCCCGCCGGGGCCTGCCTTGCAGCGCACCGAAAAATGGATTCCCACGCTCGACCGCAACATCCGCGACGAGATGCAAGACCGCGTGCCGCAAGCACGCATCTACCGCGTCTATCA
>DASQDV010000410.1:0-5116 GCA_035633995.1 Pyrinomonadaceae bacterium
TTTAATCTCGTGCTGCTCCTGGACGTGTCGGGGAGCGTCGAGGAGCGCCTGGACTTCGTCAGGAAATCCGCGCTTGCTTTCGTCAATACCGTCAGCCCGCAGGATCGTATCGCGATCATCAGTTTCCGCGACGACATTCAACTCATCTCCGATTTCACGACCGACCGCCGCCTCCTCGCCGCGCGCATCAAAGAGATAGACGCGGGCGGCGGCACGGCGCTCTACGACGCGCTCGCCTACACGCTCGTCCACACCTTGAAGCCGCTGCGCGACGAACGCACGGCCATCGTCGTTATCTCCGACGGCGACGACAACCGCTCCTTCATCCCGTTCCCCTACATCTTAGAGACCATCATCGAGACGGGCGCGGTCATCTACCCGCTCTACATTCCTTCCGGCCTCATCCCCGCGTCGAGCGCGCCCGCCGCCGCGACCACGCTCGACCCGACCCGCACGCGCTTTCTGACGCTCACCTCGCGCGCCGACGAAGAGGGGCGCAAACTCGCCACCGTCTCCGGCGGCGTCTACTATCCCGTCAGGCGTTACGAAGAACTGCAAACAGCCTACGACGATGTCGTCGCGCAACTCCGCACCTCCTACACCGTCAGCTACGCCACGACCAGTGCCGCTACGGCGAGGGGGCGTGTGCGCGTGCGAGTCGCGCGCGAAGGCGCGGTCGTGCGCCTCAGTCCGGCGGTCGGCGGGACAAAGCTGGAGCGATAGATGAAAACGAGAGACACGATATTCACGCACGAAGAATTGATCAAAGAGATACGCAAGCAGATCAAGGAAGTGGGCACGCAGAGAGAGAGTCCGCCGCGCTCGTCGGGATTTCCCTCAACACCTTGAGCAAAGTGCTGAGAGGCAGGGAGCCGCCGACTTTCGAGATTCTGGCGCACCTCGGAGTCGAAACCGTCGTCTGCTACCGGCGGAAGTTTTACGACCTCAACGAGAGAAACTACTAATACGGGCGATACCCTTCATCCCCGCGCCCGACCCGTGAGAGATCGGCGACCGGACTGGCGATCCGCTGCCAGTTGACGGGCGGAAAGAAGGAATTAAATTCGCACATTTTGTCGTCCGGCGGCGGCGGGTGTTACCATCCGCGTTAGATGAAAAGCCCTCTCCTGTTATCGCTGTTCGACGAGACGGAGCGACGCCCGCTCTCCGTGTCGGAGTTGACCTCGCAGGTGCGCGGGGCGCTGGAGAACCGTTTCGCGTCCGTGTGGGTCGAGGGGGAAATCTCTAATTTCAAGGCGGCGGCTTCCGGCCACTGGTATTTCACGATCAAGGACGAGGGCGCGCAGCTTCACGCGAAATGTTTTCGCGGCGTGAACCGAGCGATACGCTTTCGCCCGTCGGATGGTTTACAGGTGCGTGCGCGCGGGCGTCTGACGGTTTACGAGCCGCGCGGCGAGTACGAGTTGCTGGTCGAAGGACTCGACCCCGTCGGCGCGGGCGCGCTGCGCGTGGCCTTCGAGCAGATGCGCGACAGGCTGGCGGCGGAAGGTTTGTTCGCCGAAGAATTGAAACGACCGCTGCCGCTTCTGCCGCGCCGCGTCGGCATCGTCACGTCGCCGACGGGCGCGGCCATACGCGACATCATCAACGTCATCTCGCGGCGCACGCGCACCGTCAACATCATCGTCGCGCCGACGCGCGTGCAGGGCGCGGGCGCGGGTGCTGAAATCGCACGCGCCATCGCCGCGCTCAACGAACATCAACGCAAGGCCGAGCGCGAGGGGCGCACGCGCGATTTCATTGATGCGCTCATCGTCGGGCGCGGGGGCGGTTCGAGCGAAGACCTGTGGGCGTTTAACGAGGAGGAGGTGGCGCGTGCGATTCGCGCGTCGCGGATTCCGGTGATCTCTGCGGTCGGGCACGAGACGGATTTCACCATCGCGGATTTCGCGGCGGACGTGCGCGCGGCGACGCCTTCGGCGGCAGCCGAGATCGTGGCGGCGCGCGAGGACGAGATGACGGCCATCGTGGCGACGCTCTCACGCGACCTCGTGCGCGCCGTCGAGTATCGCCTGCTCATCGAGCGCGAGCGCGTGCACGAGGCGGTGAGTTCAGAAAGTTTCGACGAAGTGCGCGAGCGCCTGCGCGAGGCGGGACGCGCGACGGGAGAACTGGCGCGGCGGCTGGAAACTGCGATGATGCAGACGCGCGAACGCGCGCGGCGACGTCTGGAAACAGTGGAGAAGCGCCTGTCGCCGACGCGTGCGGCGGCGCGCACGAGCACGGGGCGCGTGCGGCTGGCGCTCGCTCGCGCGGCTCTGGACGCGAATTTCGGGGCGCGTTTGGATGAGCGCAGAGCGCGGCTCGAAGTGGCCGTCGCGTCTCTCGATGCGCTGTCGCCGCTCGGCGTGCTCGGTCGCGGTTACGCCCTCACGCAAGACGCGCGCGGGCGCGTGTTGCGTTCGGCGCGCAGCGTCGGCGTCGGCGAGCGCGTGCGCGTGCGTCTGGCCGAAGGGCTGCTTCAGTGCCGGGTCGAAGAAGTGGAGGACGAAAACTGATGTCCACCGTGCCGGGAGACAGGGCGAAGAAGGGTCGGCGCAGCCGCATCGTCGTCAACGTCGAAGCGCCACCGCCCGAAGACAAGGGAGCGGCGGTCGCAAGGTGGCGCGGGAAGTTTCGTTCGCGCCGCGTGCAGGGTCGTCGTCGTCGCGTGTTGTCGGTCGCCGCGCTGGCGCTCGCGGGCGTCGCGCTCCTGCTCTTTGCGGGCGGTTACTGGTGGTGGCAGAGTTTCAAGAGCAGTCCGGCCTATGCGCTGGCGCTTGCGGTTGACGCGGCGGAGCGCGACGACCGGCAGGCGTTCGACGAGTTGGTTGACGTGGAACAGGTGAGCCGCAGCGTCGTGCCGCAGGTGATCGAGCGCGTGCGCGGCGGCGATAACTCTTTGAACATCCCGCCCGCCGTGCGCCGCCAGATCGCGCAGAACGCGCAAGTGTGGCTGCCGGGCGTGCGCGAGCAGGTGCGCGACGTGTTGATGACGGAGACGAAGACGCTCGGGGAGCGGGGGGGCGCACGCGATTACCCGTTTTTCGTCCGCGCGCTCGCGCTCTCGCGCGCGGGCGAGACGAAGACCGGAGGGCAGGACGACAACCGGACGGCGTCGGTCGTCTATCAAGTTGACGAACGCCCGGTCGAGTTCGGGATGAAGGCGGGAGACCGGGCGGCGAGGCAGCCGCACTGGAAAATTATTTCGGTCAAGAGCGACGGGCTGGCGGCGCGCGTCGCCGAGCAGGTGGCGCGAACTTTTCCGATGATGGGCAGGTGAGAGAAAAGCGTGAGGATGAAAAAAACGGAAGCGCAGAGTCAGAATTTCGAGGCGTCGCTCTCGGCGTTGGAGAAGATCGTGCGCGAGTTGGAGCGCGGCGAGTTGCCTCTGGAAAAGAGTCTGGAACTGTTCGAGCGGGGCGTGCGACTCTCGCGCGAATGCCAGGAGCGTTTGCAGGAAGCGGAGCGGCGCATCGAAGTGCTCTTGCAGCGCGATGGCGGCGCGGAGGGACGCGCGGGCGGCAGCAGCGTCGTGCTCGGCGCGTTTCAGGGCGAAGAATTTGATCGTCTGGCGAACAGCGGCGACGACGAGGGCGGCGGGACGGACGATGATGAGACCGTCTTCTGACACCGCACCGGACGTGGGCGCGCTTGAGGACGCGCCGGGCGTCGAAGCGGCGCACGCTTACCTGTCGGAAGCGCGCACGCTCGTTGACGCGCGCCTCGAAAGGCTCGTGCCCGCAGACGCAAGCGAGCCGTCGGCGGTGCACGCGGCGATGCGCTGGAGCCTGTTTGCGGGCGGCAAGCGTTTGCGCCCCGCGCTCGTGCTCGCGGCGGGCGAGGCGTTCGGCGCGCGCCCCGCACGTCTCGTCGAGACGGCGTGCGCCTTTGAACTCATACACACCTACTCGCTCGTCCACGACGATCTGCCCGCGATGGACGACGACGAACTGAGGCGCGGGCGACCCACCTGCCACATACGCTTCGGCGAGGCGACGGCCATCCTCGCGGGCGACGCGATGCAGGCGCTCGCCTTTCAAATTATCGCGGAGGACGAATCGCTCGCGGCGGGCGTGCGCGTGCGGCTCGTCGCGGAACTGGCGCGCGCCGCCGGGACGCCCGAAGGGATGGTCGCCGGGCAGGCTCTCGACCTCTGGGCGGAGTCGCGCGCGGACGTGTCAGCCGCCGAACTCGATCTCATACACCGGCACAAAACCGGCGCGCTCATCGTCGCCTCGGTGCGCGCGGGCGCGCTCGTCGCGGAGGCGAGCGAACAGGAACTCGCCGCCGTCGGCGACTACGCAGCCGCGCTCGGACTCCTGTTCCAGATTACGGACGATCTTCTGGACGTGACTTCCGACGCCGCGACTCTCGGCAAGACGCCCGGCAAAGATGCGCGCGCGCAGAAGGCCACCTACCCCGCGCTCTACGGACTTCAGGCGACGCGCGAGCGCGCCCGGCAAGTTTATGCGCAGGCGCTCGACGCGCTCTCGCTAATAGACCGACCCACCCCCGTGCTCCGCTCAATCGCGCGCCTCACGCTCGAACGCCGCGCCTGAATTCTTGACAGCCGCGCCCCCCAATACAGATAATTGCGCCAGCTTTGATGACTCAGATCGTCTTACACCCCTCAAGATGATCGTCTCCACAAAACTGCGCCGGTCGCACTTGTCCGCTTACGCGTCCGCGTCGAACCCGTCTTCGACGTTGCCGCTCTATTCCGGGGAGTCTTTTATGAATTACACCAAAAGATTGATCTTGAGCGTGTCGCTCGTCGCTTCGCTCGCTCTTGCCCTGTGCCTCGTCCACGCCCGTTCGACCGAAGCGGCGCTTGAAACTGGCGACGCGCCGCGCGCAGTTGTTAATGCGCCGCTAAATTCCGGCGTCGCCGTGCCCGCCACGACGCCCATCATCGGCTCGACGCGCCTCGTCTTTACGAGCGACCGCGACGGCAACGCGGAAATCTACTCGAAGAGCGGCGACAACAGCCCGCAGATCAATTTGACCAACAACCCTGCGCGAGACGACTGCCCCGTGCTGTCGCCCGACGGCACACGCATCGCCTTCGCCAGAGATAGCGCGAACATCTACGTGATGAACTCGGACGGATCGA
>DASQDV010000411.1:0-3452 GCA_035633995.1 Pyrinomonadaceae bacterium
CGGTGCGAAAGATGTTCGCTGCCTGCTCTGGAATAAAGAAGACGCGGCGGGTATTAGTGCCGAGCACCTGAAAACTGAAGATGGTCTGAGGGTCTAGGCGAAACCGCCCGTCAACGCCGCCGACGTGGTTACGTCTATCAACGAAGTTATGGGTCGTGGCGATTAGTCCGATGCTCGATTCCTTGCCTATGTCGCGTTTGAGCCGGAGGATGCCGACCTGCGCGTTTTTATCTATGAACCTCTCGATGACAGGTTGAATGGCGGGGTTCTCTCTCTCTTCCTCGGTGAAATTTCCCGGGCCGTTATCGGATGCGAAGAGGACGCCGAACGAATTCTTCCCATATTTGCCCGTTAATTTAATGGCAGTGTCCGGATCAATGATAGCCCTCGTATGAACGGCAGTGACCTGTCCGTTGAGAGAGGTTTGGAAATTCTCAATGCCTTCGAGGAAGAACGGACGTTTCTCGGCGAAGAAAATCGGGAAGCGTTGATTCGCGGTGATAACGGTTTCATCAGCCTCCACTTGTGCGAAATCGGGATTGACCGCGAGCGTCAGCACGAGATTGGAAGCAAAGCCAAACTTCGCCGTCGCCCCGGCCTCCTGCTCGATGGGTTTGTTGAGGAACCGTCCCGGGTCTAACAATGCGGGATTCGCGCCGAGTTCGGACAGAGGGATAGTTCGGATGCGCTTCCCGGTTTCAGAGACCGTGAGACTCGGAATAATTTCCAGCGTGCGCTCTTCCGTCAGTCCTTCAAGCCCCGTGAAGTGTCCGGCTTGAATCAGCAGGCCGGAGCGGTCGCGATTGATGGGCATCCACGAAGCTTCCTCGGCGTTGAAACGCTGTAGGTTCCGGAAGAAATGAACGCCCCACAAACTATCTTTCCCTGCTTTGTATCGCAGAGATTTAAACGGGATCGCAACTTCGACCGTGTACCCGTCATTCCCGACGATGCCCTTCGACTCCATGACGATATCGACGCTGAAATCATCTCCGGCACCTTCGGTAAAGATGGCGTCCGCCTGAACTCCCACCGGATTAAAGTAGAGTTTATAGGCTTTGCGTCTATCGTTGAACGTGTCCAGGTACATCCCGACATTGTCGTCCACGAATATCTCATCGCGCTTGGCTACCGTGGCGCGCACCTGTCCCGGCTCATCGTGCGCGCGAAAGGCGAAGTAGAGAAACTTCCCGTCGAAGCCCGCCAGCACCTCGGTCGGCAGCGACGGGGCGATATTATCGCCGGGGTACGTCTGGTAGAAATCTTTGAAGACGGCTGCCTGTTTCCAAACGTCTTCGTCGAGTGCGCCATCAATCACAGGCGGTTTTTCAAAGCGTCGCAGGGTCACCGGCTGCGCTTTATCGGGCGGCACGACAAGCGCACGTCCCGTCTGCGGCACCTGTTGTGGCGTCTCCGGCGCGCTCGACGCTGCGCTCGGGGCGGCAACCGGGGCGGCGACCGGGCTTGAAGTTGTCTGTGCTTCAACGGCACGCGCGCCGATGAGGAGCAGAATCAGACAAAACAACGCATATTTCATTGATGGTCTTCTCCAAATTACCTGCATGACTGGCATCACAAAAAAATTCGACCGACACCGACAACGAGAGCTTTCTTACCTGTGAGCGAAGCGCGAAATACACTTCAGGTGACACAGCACTTCGATCACAAGTGATAATTCGCCGATACTGAGACTTACCTCAGCATTCATCTTTTGACTGTGGGGATGGAGTTGGAGTGGTAGTTCGTGGAGTGTCTGTGCGGACGATTGGCGATGTCTTGTTTGACCGGTGGAGAGATTCGCTCAAACGGATTTAACTCTGGTGTCCGGCACGCCATCAAGGTTCGGATGTACGCATCACGAACCTTTGCTGCCAAAGACACACCCTTAGCGTCACGACCGGCAGATGGCTGCCGGGACACTTGATCTTCTCGTCGCCATCGAAGGTTCTATGTAATTGTTGTCTGATGTATGAGGAGAGAATAAGCCTTTCGGGCAAAAGGCTTATTCCCGATCACGATGCAGGGAGACGCTCCCCGAATTACCTTCGACATTAACCGTCGGCCCGCCCGAGCCGATGCGCGCATGGTAATCGGCAGCGCCTACTTTGTTAAATTTCACATTCGGCAGTTCACTTGAGGTAGTGCCGCTGAGCGCGCTCACTTTCACGTCGACATTCAATCCATCTCCGACGTACAGCTTGATGGCTCCGCTATTACCACTCAAATCCAGCCCGCTGGCGTTGAGTTTGCGAAGCTTAACGGTCGTCGTTCCGCTGTTGCCCGTAATGCGTGAACCACTGCCGGACTGCGCGAGATTGATGTTACCGCTATTGCCGCTGATACGAAGCGCGCCCTCGATCTCTCCGACGTTAACCGGGCCACTGACACCTTGAACGCTGACATCAACATCGCGCGGGACGCTCAACAGCACGCGATAAACGACACGTATATTTTCACAACCCCGGCCGCCCTCGGTTTTACTGAGGATGTTCAAATTACCCGCCGAGTGCTCCAAAACGACTTTGTTGCAATCCAGGTCGGCACGGCTGCGCCCCGTTCGCTCGATCTGGACGATTGCCGTATTGCCTTCTATGGCCTTGATGTCAACGCTGCCGCTAATCGCAGACACGTCAACACGCGCTTTAGACGAGAGGGTGAAGCGTTTATTGATTTCATCGCGCTCTTGATAATTGGCAGCGCGCGAACTTTCCATCTTACCCCCGCCCGTCGCCAATACGTATGACGCAAACAGGATAGACAATAACGCGGCACAAGCTTTATCGATTGATAGGTTTTTCAACTTCTCTGCTCCTTGTAACTTCAGGAGAAGTGCTCTCCCTGCCCATTCACCACGTGCCCCACCAACGCAGCAGGACTAGTGAGGCCGATAGCGGCTCTCCGCCGTCTCACTACGGCCAAGCGAGGACGCTCGCACCACCCTCGCCTGAACAAAAAGCCTCTTCTAAATACGCTGGAGGACGACCGCGCCTGTCACATTCGAGACCACGATTCGCGGCCCGCCCGAGCCGAGTCTGGCGGAATAGTTTGAAGCGCCGACTTTATCGAGAGCGAGACCCGTTATCTTGTTCGAGACAGCGCCGGTTGTATTATTGATACTTAATTCCGCGTTCAGGTCGCCGGCTAGTCGCAGGTAAACGCCGCCGCTCACGTTGCTGACACGCAATCCCGCGCCGTTGATGCGCGCAGCCGAGAGGCGTACATTCCCGCTTGCGCCGGAGACGGTTAAGGCTCCGTGCAAGTGCATGGCCTCGACGCTGCCGCTGATACCGTTCAAATCAACCGCGCCGCCGATGCCGCTGATGTTGAAATCACCGCCGATGTTTTTTGCGCTCACGCTGACCTGGCGCGGGAGTTTGAGCACGACGCGATTCAGTAGATTGACCTTCGCCGGCTCGGTGCCGCCCGTTTTCTGCCGGATCGTCAGTCCCGAC
>DASQDV010000412.1:0-4518 GCA_035633995.1 Pyrinomonadaceae bacterium
GCAAACCGAGTTGATGGTGCGCGCGCGCGAACTGCTCAAGAATTACCCGCCGGAGTTGCGCACGAACATCGGGCAGGTGCAGGCGATTTCGGGCGGCGGCCAGCGCAACGCCGACATTCAATACATGATCGGCGGCCCCGACCTGCAAACGCTCACGAAGTACTCCGAAGGATTGCTGGCGAAGATGAAGACGATCCCGAACGTCGTAGACGTTGACTCGTCGCTCATCTCCGGCAAGCCGGAACTTCGCATCCAGATTGATCGGGCGCGCGCGGCAGACCTCGGCGTCCGCGTCGGCGACATCGCGCAGTCTCTGAACACGATGGTCGCGGGGCAGAAGGTTTCGACCTTCAATCAGGGCACGGATCAATACGACGTGCGCCTTCGCGCCATCGGCACGGCGCGCGCGAGCAAGGAGAACCTCGAACGCCTGTTCGCCCCTTCGGCGAAACTCGGCTGGGTCAGTCTCGACAACCTGGTGCGCGTCGAAGAAGGCAGCGGCCCGTCGGCGATTGATCGTCTGAACCGGCAGCGGCAGGTGACTTTGACGGCCAACGTCGCGCCGGGCGGCTCGCAGTCGGCGGTGCTCGCGGAACTGGATAACGCCATCAAGGGGATGAGCCTGGAGTCGGGCTACCAGACCGGCCTCGTCGGTCGCTCGAAAGAGTTGGGGCGCGCGGGGCAGTACTTTTTGATCGCCATCGCGCTCTCGTTCATCTTCATGTACATGGTCTTGGCGGCGCAGTTCGAGTCGTTCATCCACCCGGTGACGATCCTGCTGACGCTGCCGCTCGCCATCCCGTTCGGCATCCTTTCGCTTTTGCTGACGGGGCAGACGGTCAACATCTTTTCCGGCCTCGGCCTGCTCCTGCTGTTCGGCGTCGTGAAGAAGAACGCGATCCTGCAAATTGATCACACGAACGAACTGCGCGCGAAAGGCATGGACAGGTTCGACGCGATCATACAGGCCAACCGCGACCGCCTGCGTCCCATTTTGATGACGACCATCGCGCTCGTCGCCGGGATGATGCCGCTCGTCATCTCCAGCGGGCCGGGTTCGGGCACGAACCGTTCAATCGGCGTGCTCGTCGTCGGCGGACAGAGTTTGTGTCTGCTGCTGACGCTACTGGCCGTGCCGGTCTTCTATTCGCTCTTTGACGATCTGGGTCGAAGTCGCGTGTTAGGGCGCGTCGGGGGTGGCATCGGCGGCGCGTTCGCGTGGGCGCGCAGGCGCACGACGGCTGCGGCCAGCACGATCTTCAACAAGGTTTGATGAAAACAGTAGTTCTCAATTTGCGGTTCGGACTTATGAATTATCACTCGACGAAAAAGTTCTTCGCGCTCGCGCTGTTTGTTGCCTGCGGCCTGACGGCGTCGGCGGGGCAGGCGAGCGCGCAGCAAAATTCGAACACCCCCGCCACAACAGCGCAGCCCGCTTCGCCGCAAGTGCAAATGGCGGACGTGCCCTTGATGGGCACGCTCGTGGGCGCGTCGTCGCGCCGGCAGCAAGAGGGCGCGCGGGAGGAGGCGAAGCCGGAGCGTAGAAGCGCGCCGCCGCAAGCGACGCCGACACCTGCTTCGACGCCGACAGCAACGCCGACGCCGCAACAGCCCGTGAGCGAGTTGCCCGCCGCGACGCCGCCCGCAACGGGCGACGCGCAGGTTGCGAAGCCCGACGCGTCGCAACAAGCAGTTCGGTCTCAACAGCCGAGTCAGTCGAACGCGCAAGCGGAGTCGTCTCTCGCCGTGCCGCCGGTCGCGCCGGATTATCGTGCGCCGGATGCGCCGCTGCCAGCGCTCGAACGCGTGGGCGTCAACATGGCCGAGCAGCGCCCGCTCGCTTTGCGCGAGGCCATCGAACTCGCCTTGAAGAACGGCAAGGACATCGAAGTGGCGCGGACGAACGTGCGCGCCGCCGAGTTCGACCTGACCGCCGCGCGCGGCGCATACGACCCGCGCCTTCAAACTTCCACTTTCTACGAACGCACAAAGGCGCCCGTCGCCTCCTTTCTGAGCGGCGGCGACGGCGGCGCGGTCACATCCTCCGGCCTCGGCGGTACCATGCGCTTTGAAGGTCTCACGCCGCGCGGGGGCGGCAACTACCGCTTCGATTTTTCGAGCAGCCGGCAGACTTCAAACAACCTCTTCACCGCGCTCAACCCGCAATACCCGACGGCTTTCTCCTTCACCTACGCGCAGCCGCTTTTGCGCGGCTTTCGTTTCGACGCCGTGCGCCGCCAGATCGAGATCGCCAAGAAGAACCTTTCTTTGACCGATGCGCAGTTTCGCCAGCGCGCCATCGAGACGATCACAGGCGTGCAGCGCGCCTACTGGGATTTGGTCTTTACGCTCCGCAACTTGCAGGTGCAGCGCGACTCGGCGCGCGACGCGCGCACGCAACTCGAACACAACCGCCGCCTCGTCGCCGAAGGGCAACTCGCGCCCATTGACATCGTGGCGGCGGAAGCGCAGGTCGCAAGCTTCGAGCAGAACGTCTATATCGCGCTCGACGAAGTCGGTCGTGCGGAGAACGCTTTGAAGAATTTGATTGCGGAGAACCGGCAATCGGAAGTGTGGTCGGTTGCGCTCGTGCCGACCGACACGGTTGACGTGCAGCCGCCCACAGTCGCGCTCGAAGAGGCGATGCGCGCCGCGCTCTCGACCCGTCCCGAACTGCAACAGTCGGACGTTCAGCGCGAGATCAACGCGCTCGACGAACGGCTCGCGCGCGAGGCGACGAAGCCGCAGGTTGATCTCGTCGGCACTTACGGCGCGGTCGGACTTGCGGGCGCGTTCGATCCGAACACGTCCGTCAATCCTTTCAGCACGACGAACGATCAACTGCGGGCGCGCATCAACCAGCTCTCGCAACTGAACGGCCTGCCCGTCTTGCCCGACCCGCCGCAGCAGGCCATCCCCGATACGCTCGTCGGCGGCTACGGCCAGTCAATCGCCAACCTCGGCGCGAACCGCTTCAACAACTTCCGCATCGGCGTGCAACTCAATCTCCCCTTGCGCAACCGCACGGCTGAGGCGCAACTCGGCCGCACGCTCGTCGAGCGCGACCGCATACGCGTGCAACGCGAACAGCTTGAGCAGTTGATTCAGGTTGACGTGCGCAACGCTTTGCAGGTGACGCGCACCGCCGAGTCGCGCCTGCGCGCGGCGGCGGCGCAGCGCAGCGCCACCGAGCAGCAGTACGCGAGCGAGCAGCGCAAGTTCGACGCGGGACAGTCAACCTTCTTCCTCGTCCTCGAACGACAGAACGCCTACGCCGCCGCGCGCGGCTCGGAACTGCGCGCGCAGACCGAACTCAACAAGGCCGTCGCCGAACTGCAACGCGCAACCGGCAACGCCCTGGAAGCCAATCAGGTACGAGTTAGCGTGCGCTGACAATTCCCCCGTCAACGCTCGCGGCAAAGAGGGCAGTGGCAAGGACAGCGCTGCCCTCTTCGCTCTACAAGCTGTCAGTAGTGCTTTATCCGTCGTCAGTTGTCAGTTGTTCAAGTTCATCTTTAGCAACCTGTGTGATAACCACTAAACAACTGACAACGGGCTACTGACTACTGGCAGTCTTACACCTTCACCTTCACCCACAGCGGCCAGTGATCGGAGAACTTGACGTGACGGGAGATGCCGTGCGCGGTCGCGTCAAGACCGCGCAGCCAGAGCCAGTCGAGTTTGAGTTTGACGAAGAGCGTCTTCCACGTTGATTTATCGTCGGGGAAGGGCGTGGCAAAGTTCGCTTCGGAGAAGAGGCGGCGGGCGGCGCGCACGTCTTTGCCTTTGATGGTGTTGAAATCTCCGAGCACGACGGCGCGCGCGTCCGCCGGGTGCTTCGCATGCAGGGAGTCGAGCACGGCGCGCCACTGCTCCGTCTTTCTGGCGATGGCGAGGCGCGTCTCGGCGTGGATGGTGTAGACGCGCACGCTGCGCGTCTTGTCGAGCCTGACGGTTGCACCGAGCGCGACGCGCCGACGCCCGCCGGGGCCTTCGTGCGGCAGGACGATCCGCTCCACGTCAGCGAGCGGATAGATGCTGAGGATGGCGACGCCCGTTTCGTCTTCACCCTCCCGGTCGTCTTTCGCGCGCGGCGGCGCAGCCCATGCGTAGTGCATGCCGAGTTCGTCGGCGATGAGTTTGGCTGTGTTGACGTTGCCGCTGCGCTTGCGGTGGCGGTCGGCCTCCTGCAATCCGATGACGGCAGCGCCGCCGATCTCCGCGTCGCTGCGCAGGGCTTCGACGAGCGCGCGCAGGTCTTCGCCGCCGCGAAAGCGCATGTTGTAACTCACGATCTTGATCTCCGCCGGAAGCAGTGCGGGCTGAGCGGACTTGTCAGCGCTGCCGATTTCGAGCAGGTGCGCGTCGTCCGTCGCGGCGGTCGAGGCCACAATGCCGCCCGCGCCCGTCACCTTTTGCACGCGGGCGACGGGCGGAAGCGTCAGGCCGCAAACCGCCGAAAGCAGCAGCAGTAGCAACAGGCGGCAGGCGGCGCGCGGCGCGGCTGCCGGGTTCTCG
>DASQDV010000413.1:0-2281 GCA_035633995.1 Pyrinomonadaceae bacterium
ATATCCTTCGTGCATCCTGCAGGGCGACAACTCCATCGGCGAGTTTTATTCGGTCGCGCTCACCAATCACGCGCAGCAAGCCGACACGGGCACGAAGATGATCCACATCGGCAAGAACACGCGCTCGAACATCGTCTCGAAGGGCATCTCGGCGGGCAAGTCGAACAACAGTTATCGCGGCCTCGTCAAAGTGCTGGCCGGGGCGGAGGGCGCGCGCAACTACACGCAATGCGATTCGCTTTTGATCGGCGACAAGTGCGGCGCGAACACGTTTCCCTATATCGAGGTGTCGAACAACACTGCGAAGGTCGAGCACGAGGCCACCACCTCGCGCATCAGCGAGGAGCAGTTGTTCTACCTGCGCCAGCGCGGCATCTCATCGGAAGATGCCGTCTCGCTCATCATCAACGGCTTCTGCAAAGACGTGTTCCGCGAACTCCCGATGGAGTTCGCCGTCGAAGCGCAACGCCTGCTCGGCATGAAACTGGAAGGCAGCGTAGGATAACTTAAGGCCGTGAATGGTGAATCGTAAATCGTGAATAGTAAAAGCAAGAGCTGCTTCTTTCTATTCACGATTTACGATTCACGATTTACGGCTCTCCGAAGGAGAGCATAGTGTTAGAGATTCGTGATTTACATGCGAGGGTCGAGGGCAAGGACATCCTGCGGGGCGTGAGCCTGTCGGTGCAGCGTGGAGAAGTGCATGCCATCATGGGGCCGAACGGGTCGGGGAAGTCAACGCTGGCGAAAGTGCTGGCGGGGCATCCGTCCTACGAGGTGACGGGCGGCGAGGTTCTGTTCGACGGCAGGAATCTGCTCGAACTCGAACCGGACGAGCGCGCCCGCGAAGGCGTCTTTCTCGCCTTCCAGTACCCGGTCGAAATTCCGGGCGTGTCGAACGCACAGTTTCTTCGCCTGGCCTACAACGAGAAGCGCAAGCACCTCGCCGAAGAAGAACTCGACCCGCTTGAGTTCAAAGATTTGTTGAAGGAGCGCGCGAAGATCGTGGAGATGGACGCGGGGCTGATGTCGCGTTCGGTCAACGAGGGCTTTTCGGGCGGCGAGAAGAAGCGCAACGAGATTTTGCAGATGGCCGTGCTCGAACCGAAGCTCGCCGTGCTTGACGAGACCGATTCCGGCCTCGACATAGACGCGCTGCGCATCGTCTCCGAAGGTGTCAACAAACTGCGCAACGCCGACAACGCCATCGTGCTCGTCACGCATTATCAACGCCTGCTCAACTACATCGTGCCCGATTACGTACACGTGCTCTACAAGGGGCGCATCGTGCGCTCCGGCGGCAAAGAGTTGGCGCTCGCGCTCGAAGAGAAGGGCTACGACTGGATCAGGGACGAGGCTGCGGAGAGCCAGCAGACAGCGACGAGCGCGTGACGACGGCGCGGATTTTGAAGATTGATCGTTTCGAGAGTTTGAAGGGGATGATGGCACAAGCGACGAAAGAGAAGAGTTCATACAGGGCTGCGTTTGAAGCTTCGCAGGCGGCGGGCGCGCAGACGCTCCCCGCGTGGGTGCTGCGCCTGCGCGAAGCGGCGATGAACCGTTTCGAGCGCGTCGGCTTCCCAACAACGGACGTAGAAGATTGGAAGTACACGTCGCCCGCGCCCATCGCGCGCGGCGCGTTTGCGCCCGCCGCGCCAGGTTCGCCGGGCGAGTTGAGCGCGGGCGACGTAAATGCTTTCATCGCCCCGGAGGCGGCGAGCCGTCTGGTGTTCGTCAACGGAATTTACCGCGCAGAGTTTTCGTCAACCGGCGAGTTGCCCGCCGGAGTCGTGGTCGCGGATTTAACTTCGGCCTTGAACGGCGAGCACGAATTCGACATGCGCTCGCATCTCGCACGCCCCAGCGAAACGGAAGCAGACGGTTTCAACGCGCTGAACGCCGCTTTCCTCGGCAGCGGCGCGCTCATCTACCTGCCCAAAGGCGCAAGGGTCGCCGCGCCCGTTCAACTCCTGTTTCTTTCCGCTCCCGCGCCCGATGCGACGGTGGCCGTCTTTCCGCGCGTGCTCGTCGTCGCCGAGCGCGAGAGCGCGGCCACGATCATCGAGAGCTACGCGTCAATCGAAGAATCACTTTCGTTTACGAACGCGGTGGTCGAAGTCTTCGTCGGCGAGAACGCGCACCTGACGCATTACAAAGTTCAGCGCGAGAGTGAGCGGGCTTTCCACATCGCCGCGACGAGCGCCGAACTCGGACGAAGCGGCAGCTACGACCTGACGACCATCACGCTCGGCGCGCAGCTTTCGCGTCACGGCATCACAGT
>DASQDV010000414.1:0-4640 GCA_035633995.1 Pyrinomonadaceae bacterium
CGTTTCGGGCGCGAGGCTCTGGAGCGCATGGCGCAGCCGATGGTCGGCGGCATCTACACGGCAGACCCGGAACACCTGAGTCTGCGCGCGACGATGCCGCGCTTCCTCGAAATGGAACGCGCCGACGGCAGCATCATCCGCGCGATGTGGCGCGCGCGCCGTCGCGCCGCAAACGATGAAACGCGCTCCACGAGCGGCGCGCGCTACAGTCTCTTTCTCTCATTCGACGGCGGCATGCAAACGCTCACCGACCGCCTCGCCGCCGCGCTGCCAAGCGAAGTCATACGCCTCAACACGCGGGTCGAAGCGTTTGAATTCGACGGACAGACACGGCGTTGGAAGTTGCGAGTCAGCGGAAACGACGCGGCGCACGCGGGCGGCGCGCGGGGCAAAGATGAAATCATCGCAGCCGATGCCGTCTGCCTCGCGCTCCCTGCTTACGCTTCGGCGCGCCTGCTTGCCCCGGTTGACGCCGAACTCGCCGCCGAACTCGACGCAATCCCTTACGCTTCGACCGCGACCGTCAATCTCGCCTTCCGCCGCGCGGACATCCCGCACCCGCTCGACGGCTTCGGCTTCGTCGTCCCCTTCGTCGAACGACGTAAAATAATCGCCTGCACTTTCAGCAGCGTGAAATTCGCCCATCGCGCCCCCGCAGGCCACGCACTCCTGCGCGCCTTTGTCGGCGGCGCGCTCCAACCGGAGATGTACGCGCTCGACGAAGGACAGATGATCGACGCCGTGCGCGAAGACCTCCGCGCACTGCTCGGCATAGAACGCGCGCCACTCTTCGCGCACGTCGAACGTTGGCCGCGCTCGATGGCGCAATACCACCTCGGCCACCTCGCGCGCGTCGCGCGAATACGCGAACGCCTGCGACGCTTCCCCACCCTCCAACTCGCCGGAAACGCCTACGGCGGCGCGGGTATCCCCGACTGCATACGCAGCGGTCATGCCGCCGCGAAAGAAATTATGAAGGCGGAACGATGAAGCGTGAACAGTCCGTTGGTAGTAGTCAGTAGTCAGTTGTCCGTTGTCCGTTGTCAGTTGCATGTGGCTCACGCATAAGTCACTAAAGATCAGGATTAAACAACTGACTACGGATAACGGACAATTTTTCATTCCATCGTTTCAAAGATAGATGACGTGCGACATGCGCCAGACGCTGGCCGGGATCGAGCCGGGCGCGGATGTGGTGAGCAGGATCACGTAATGCGAATCGGCGTTGTTCGAGGTGGCGGCGATGGACGACCAGAAATCAGGGTTGTCGTTGTTCGTCGCGTCCGTCGTCGCTTCCACAGTCTCGTGCGGGCGGACGAGGGCGAGGCGGCGCAGGGAGGCGTAGAGATGTTCGCGCCCCGCGCCGTAATGTCCCGCATCTGTGCCGAGCGTGAGGCGGACTTCGGCGCGCTCGTCGAGAAAGTGTGCGACGAGCGAGGCGGCGACCGTCACGCCCCGCTCGAAACGCGCGTCGAAACTGCGTGCGGCCTCTTCGTCTGCACTCTCTAAATTTTCGGGCGCGCGCGTGTCGAAGACGAGGTGCACGCGCCGTTCGTCTTCTGAGGCGAACTCGCGGACGATGAGGCGCGAGGCGCGCGCCGTCGCCTTCCAGTCAATGTGGCGCATGTCGTCCTGCGGCTGGTAGTCGCGCAAACTGTGCAGGTCGTGCCCCGCGCCGCGCCGCGCAGAGAGCATGCGACCGGCGTTCATCGGCAGCAGGTGAAGTTCATCGCTCGCGGCTTCGAGTTTCGGGTAGATGACGAGTTCGACGTTGCGCGCGCGCAGGCGTCGGCGCAGGCGAAAGAAGCCGAAGGGGAAACGCGTGGAGAGTTCAAACCCGGTGACGAGCACGTGGCCGCGCTCGGCGAACAACTGCTCGACGCGCTGCTCGGCCTTTGCGCGATGCGGCACGTAGATGAAATAGGCGAGCGCACGTCGCGCATAACCGGGGCGCTTGCGCCGCCGCCGCTTTTTCGCGCGACGACCGCGCGCCGCCCCCTCTTCGGCAAATATTTGATGGCGCGCTTCGATGAGGATCGAGAAAGACGGCAGGAGCCGCTTCGTGTTGTGGAGGCTGACGAGGACGGGCGCGGGTTCGCCCGCAAAGATGTGGTCGGGGAAGCGCGCCGAGACGACGAGGTCGCGCAGGGACGCACGCGCCGCCGACCACGCGACGAACAGCGCGGAGGCCAGCACCGAGAAGATCAAAAAGAGCAGGTTGTTGCCCGTGTTGTAGGCGGCGAAGGCGACGGAGAGGAAGATGCCGACGAAGATGAGGCCGCCCGTCGTCACCTGAAACGGCGGGTCGAGCCGCCCCACTTCCGCGCGCGCCGAACGCACGAGCGGCGGCACGACGAAGATCGTGATCAGCGCGACGAAGACGAGCGACGTGAGCGCGCCGATGCGCGCCAACTCCCAGTCGCCGCTGCGCCGCGCCCAGGACGTGACGGCGGCGACGACCACGCCGCCCGCAACGAGCAGCGTCCCCAGAATCGCGTTGCGCCACGCGCGCAGATGTCTCAACCCAAAAGCCATACGACGATAAAAATTCGCGCCGCCCGTGCTGAGCCGCGCGTCGTGCCGTCGAATCAGTTTGTCGCCCGCGTCTCTTGCAGCGAACTCAAGTTCGCGCGCTCGTCCGCGAGCGGTTGGTCGGCGTCGTCTCCGTAATTTCGCAGAAGCCGCCAGCAACTGACAAGCGCGACGAGGATGGAGAGCCAACAGGCCGTCTCGACGGCGAAGTAATAATTCCACGACAGGAATCTCGGCAGGTCGAAAAGAACCCGCGCCGCTCTGGAAATGGTCAGGTAGACCAACATGATGTAGCAGCCGCTCACGAAATAATAGAGCCTCAAGCTCCATGCGCCGAGCACGACCATCCAGGGAGCGAGCCACGCCAGATATTGCGTGCCGAAGCCCGGCGTCAGGGCGAGGAAGAGGAAGGCGACGAAGCCGCACTGAAGAAAGATCGGCGGCTTGCGTTTGCGCAAGTTCATCCACAGCGACGCGGCGACGATTGAGGCCATCATCACGTATCGCCCCGCCGTCGCGATGAGCGCGTGCGTGCCCGGCAACTCGTGGTTTCCGTTCAGCGGGAGCGGCACGTGCGGCATCGCTCTTGCGACCAGACGCGTCCATCCCCACCTGCCGTACAGGCTTTTATAGCCGAACACGGTCTTCCAGATGACGAGCGGGTCTTGCGCGATGTAAGGCAGCGAGCCTAAGAGGAAGAGCGCCGCCGCCGCCGCAAAATATTTGAGGCGCGTTCGCAGGTCGGGCAGAAACAGAAAGATCGCGGGCGCGAAGGCGAGCGGCACGATCTTGACGTTGACGGCCATCCCGAACGCCGCGCCCGCCAGCCACGCCATGCGTTTTACCTCCAGCAGGTAGAGCGACAGCAACAGGAAGAAGATCATCAACGAATCCGTGTTGCCGTGAAAACCTGAAATCCAGATCGCGCCGGGATAGACGGCGAGCAGGACTAGCGCAAGCGGCGCAAGTTTGAGCGTCGTCGTGTGTTCGACGAGTTTCCAGACGAGGAAGAGGTTGCCGAGGTCTGCGAGGATGGCGGGCACGCGCAGCCAGAAGCGGAAGGGCAGAGGCGTCGCGTCGGCGAGCCAGCCCATCGCGCTGATGGCGTGAATCATGAAGGGCGGATGGTTGAAAGGATTGCCCGCGCGCCCCGTCCGGTAGTAAGCGCCGACGCCGCCCGTCTCGCGTATGTTGGTGAGAAATTCGTTGAAGGCGAAAACATCGAGCGTCCCGCCGCTGCGGAGCGCGAGAAAAATCTTGACGACGGTGGCAACGAGTGCGCAGAGCAGAATCGTGCGCCGCCACTTTTTACTCAACGCCATTTGTGATTCGTCGCGCCATTCGTTACAGCCCTTCGCGCGGACGCCGGATGTTCGTGCGAAGCGAGTTTGAGGTCAACGACATGCTCGCCGCCTCTCTCGTCAGAGCGGCACGCTGATCGTCTTCATGATCTCGCGCAGCACGGCTTCGGCCTCTTCGCTGCGGCGAAGGCTGGACGAGAAACGCGAATTGACGACGAGGCGGTGCGCGAAGACGGGCAGGACGAGTCGCTTGATGTCGTCCGGCACGCAGTAGTCGCGGTCTTCGGTGAGGGCGAGGGCTTGCGCGGCGCGAAAGAGCGCGAGCGTGCCGCGCGGCGAGACGCCGAGGTCGAGCATCTCGGAGTTGCGCGTGGCCGAGACGATACGCATCAGGTAATCGACAAGCGCATCGTCAACCGCGACGCCTGCGACGTGGCGTTGGAGCGCGGCGATGTCGCCCGCCGTCATCACGGCGCGCATCTCTGCGAGCGGGTCGCGCGTTTCGCGGTCGCGCACGATCACCTTCTCCATCTCGATGTCGGGATAGCCGATGCGCAGGCGGAGCATGAAGCGGTCGAGTTGCGATTCGGGCAGAGGGTAAGTGCCGTGATGCTCGATGGGGTTTTGCGTGGCGACGACGATGAAGGGCGCGGGCAGTTTGTAGGTCGTGCCTTCGACGGTGACGTGGCCTTCGCCCATCGCTTCGAGCAGGGCGGATTGCGTCTTCGGCGTGGTGCGGTTGATCTCGTCGGCGAGCACGACGTTGGCGAAGATGGGGCCGGGCTTGAACTCGAACGCGCCCGTCCG
>DASQDV010000415.1:0-4500 GCA_035633995.1 Pyrinomonadaceae bacterium
ACTCAACACCAACCCCGGCCTCACAGACGTTTCCGGCTACCCTAAAATGTGGGCGGCCTCCGGCCTCCCCTTCAAAGAAGTCATAGACCGTCTCATCCAACTCGCCCTCGAACGCCACAAAGACAAGTCGCGCAACGAAACGAGCCTGTGAAGGGTGAACGATGAAGAAGGAATGCGGAATGATGAATGATGAATGAGAAGACAGAATTCAGAATACAGGAGTCAGAAGCAAAGCGCGGGAGGTGTTTGCTTCTGACTCCTGCGTTCTGAATTCTGTCTTCCGGCTTTTACTTCATCGTTCCTACTTCATCCTTTGGCTTCATCCTTCGGCTTCATCCATGCTCTTGCGGCATCACCTCGCCGTTCCACTCGTATTGTGCGGCAACCATGAGAGGTAGTAATCGTTGATAGTAGCGCATGACGTAGGCGAGGAATCCGGCTGCGCAAATCAGTTGCAGCAGGACGAAGAGGAAGTGTCCTCGCCTCAGGCGTAGTGTGAATAGACGGTCTTGACCTTGTCGAGAAAGTCGCGGCGATCAACGAGAAAATAGAGTTTGGCGGGGGTCGCGCCGCCCGTCAGGTTTTCGATCAATTGTTCCAGGACCTCGAACTGGTCGCGTTCGGTGATGCCCTGCGCGTCGAGTTGGCCGGAATAGCGCAGGCGGCGGACGAGTTCGACGAGCGTGAGCCGCCCTTCAAAGGTGATGCCGCCGTGCGCTTGCGAGCGGCTGACGAGGTATTGTATGAGCAGCGCGTCGGCGTAGAGCGGGGGCGAGAGGTAGAGGCGCGTCCCTTCGTGCTCCCACCCTTCGGCGAGGCGCTGCGAGCGGCGCACGGCGCGCACGTTCGAGAAAATTTCCGACCAGTCCGTCTTCGGCTCTTTGCGCTCCAACATGGCGCGCGCGGCGGCGACAAGCCATGAGTCGTTCGTGAAATCGAGTTGCTGTCCGAGCGCGTCGAGCCAGGAGAAGAAGATGTCGCGTTTGGTGGAGCGCGTCTCGATCATGGTGAACTGGTCTTCGGATTTCGGGAGCGACTTGACAAGCGCGCGACGGGGCGCATCCGTAGATTTGTTGCCTTCGATGCGAAACGTGTCGAGGCGCGCGTGCCAGCGTTTCGCGGCATCGCAGTAGGGGCAGCGTGGATGCTTTTCTTCGCTGTCGAAGTAAGGGCGCGTGGGTTCGAGCGCGGTCAACTCCGCCGCCGTCGGGGCGTGGCGTTTGATCTCGGAATAAGCCGTGCGCGGCGCGAGGCCGAGTTGCTTGGTAAAGAGATCGAAGATGCAGGCGAGGCAGACGAGCCTCGTGTAAGTGTTGACGGTGCCGGGCGGAAAATCGCTAAAATCCAGATCGCGCTTTTTCTGTGCTGTTGCCATGAAGTTATTTTACAGGAGAGACGGGCGAAATGATTTACCGGCGCGAAAAATAACCCGCGACACGAACAATTATAGCGATTTCGAGGCACATGGAACTTATGTTTCCCCTGTGCAAGCCTCTTGAAAATGGTTACAAAAGACACACCGCAGGCGCGCGAGCAAGCCGCCGCTCTCGTCCGGGCGGGCGGCCTCATAGCCTTTCGCACAGACACATTCTACGGACTCGGCGCAGACCCATTCAACGCGGCGGCGCTCCGCAAACTGCTCGCCTTGAAGGGCAGAAACGACGGCAAGCCAGTCCTCGTCGTCATCGGCGACGCGGCTGAAGTCGCGCGGTTTGCCGCCCGGCGTTCGAAGTTGTTCGACATGCTCGCCGCGCGCCACTGGCCGGGCGCTTTAACGCTGGTCGTGAGCGCGCACGCGCACTTGCCGCATGAGTTGACCGCTGGAACGGGGACGATTGGCCTGCGCCTGCCCGCCGACGAAGAGGTGCGCGCGTTGGTCGGAACGTGCGGCGGCGCGCTCACGGCGACGAGCGCGAACCCTGCGGGACAGATGCCCGCGCGCACAGCCGAAGAGGTGGCACAATTTTTCCCCGACGGGCTTGCACTCATCGTTGACGGCGGCGCGGCGCGCACGGAAGAACCCTCAACCGTGCTCGATGTCACAGGCGACGAAGCGCGCTTGATCCGCGAAGGCGCGGTCAGTTGGCGAGAGTTGCAGGAGACGATAAAAAGCTGTCCGTAGTCAGTTGTCCGTAGTCAGTTGCATGTGGTTATCACGTGAGTTGCTAAAGACGTTTTTGAACAAAGGACTACTGACTACGGACAAAGGACAGCCCTTTATTTGTCAACCGTCAGATTCCGCACGAAAGTCCAATCCGCGCCCGCCGCCACCTTGATGTTGCCGACGTTCTTGCGCGCGACGACTATGTTGTTGGAATACCAGAGCGGGAACATGGGCATCTCGCGGCTGATCAAATCCTGCGCCTCGGCGTAAAGCTGTTTGGCGCGCGGGCGGTCGGCGGTCGAGACGGCTTCACCCAGAATCTTGTCGAGCGCGGGGTTGCGATAGCGCCCGCGATTGAAGTTGCCGCCCGTCAGGTAGGTGAAGAGGTCACGCAGGAAGATCGGGTCTTGGTTGCCGCCCACCCAGCGACCGACGGTGAGTTGATACTGCCCGTTGCGCTGCGCCTCGCGCAGTGTGTTGTCTTCGAGCGTTTCGATGTTGACGGGAATGCCCACCTCTTTCAACGAATTCTGCATGACGCCCGCGAACTGGCGCACGACCGAATTGCTCGCGGAGATTTTCCAACTGAGCGGGGTGGCGAATCTCATCTTCGGGCCGTCGCCGTCGGGGTCTGTGAAGCCCGCCTCATCCAAGAGTCGCTTGGCCTGCGCGGGATCGTAAGAATAAGTTTTTTGCTCCGGCGAGTAAGCCCATGATTCCTGCGGGAGGATCGAATGGGCGATGCGCGCCTGTCCCTGCAAGAGATTCTTGACGATGCTTTCGCGATCAATGGCGTAGGCAATCGCCTGCCGGACGCGGGCGTTGTTGACCGGCGCACTCTCGCTGTTGAAACCGATGTATTGCACGTTGACGCCCGGCGACTGCACGAGTTGGAGGTTCGGGTTCTGGCCGAGACTGACGTAGGCGTCGGGCGAGAGAGCGGTGTTGATGGCGAGCGAGACGCGCCCGGCGACGAGTTCCGCCTGCTGCGTGTTGGCGTCGAGGATGACTTTCACGCGCAGGTGCTTGATGTTGGGCGCGCCTTCCCAGTAGGTATCGTGCGCTTCCAGATCGACCACCTGCTGCGACTCGTCGAAGCGCGTGAACTTGAACGCGCCGGAGCCGAGCGGCTTTATCGCCTGCGATTCGAACGTGCCTTCGGGAATGATGGCGATGGGAATCAAATTGGCGAACAACTCAAGCCACTGACGGCTCAGGCGAAAGACGACGGTGCGCGCATCCGGCGCTTCGACCGACGAGACGAGCGGCTGCTTGCTCTCGCCTTTGATGTCGAAGAAGGGCACGGCCTTCGGCGAGTCGGAGGCGAGGAACTTGTCGAAAGTGTATTTCACGTCAGCCGAAGTGAGCGGCTTTCCGTCGTGAAACTTCACGCCGTCGCGCAGGGTGAAAGTGACGGAGAGGCCGTCGGGCGCGCTCTGCACGTTCTCCGCCAACTCGCCGACGTAGTCGAACTGTTCGTTCTTTTTCATCAGCGAGTTGAACATCAACTGGCGATAGCGTTCGCTCGCCGCGTCCGTGCCGCGCAAGGGGTCGAGCGTCTTCGGGCTGGCTTCGAGCACCATCACGAACGCGTCGCCGCCCGCGCGACGGCAGGCGACGCCCGACACTAACAGCAGGCACAGCAGTGCGACGAGCAGCAGGCAGGCGTTGGACGTATAGGAATAATTGCAGGTGGCCGCCCGCTCGCCGCGTCCTGTGGTTCGGGTTCGCATCAAATTTTGCCTCCGTAGGTGTAATTGAGTTTGCGGTTGAGCGCAAAGACTTCGTCGGAGAGTTCGGCGAAGCGCCGCGCGTCGAAGGGGAGCGGCGGTTGGATGAGAGATTTGAAGTGCGCGATGCGTGCGAGCGAGGCGTCGATGCGCTCCTCCGCGAGCGAGCCTTCGCGCGCGGCGGCGAGCAGGGAATCGAACCCGCGCCGGATCAAATCCGGTCGCGCGCAGATGAGCAGCATGTCTTCGCCCGCTTCGATGGCGCGCCGCACGGTCTCCTCGATTTCATAGTGGCGCGCAATGGCGCCCATTTCAAGGTCGTCCGTCAGGACGAGACCCGTGTAGCCGAGTTCTTCGCGCAGCAGTTTAGTGACGATCTGCGGGTTGATCGAAGCGGGGATGAGCTGCCCGCCCGCCGTGCCGCGCCGCAGGTCAACTTTCGGAAAGCCGCCGTGACTCACCATCACGGCATGAACCATGTTGTCCTCGCGTTGAAAGAGTTCGATGTAGGGCGCGAGGTCTTGCGCGATCAAATCTTCCTGCGACAGGTTGATGATCGGCATCTCTTCATGCGAATCAACCTCGCCCGCGCCGATGCCGGGAAAATGCTTGGCGCACCCCAGACAGCCCTGCCCCTGCAACCCGCGCATGTAAACCTTCGTGTAG
>DASQDV010000416.1:0-4247 GCA_035633995.1 Pyrinomonadaceae bacterium
GTCTATCCCGGCATGATCGACCTCGGCACGGCGATGGGACTTGTGGAGATTCCACAGGGCGCGAACGCGACGGTGGACGTGGCCGAGGTGGGCGACATGAACCCGAACGCGCAAGCCTTCTACGGCATCAACCCGCACAGCGCGCACGTCGCCGTCACGCGTGTCAACGGCGTGACGAGCGTAATGAGTTCACCGTCGGGCGGGATCATTTCCGGTCAGGCCGCCTTTATCAACCTGCTCGGCTCAAGCCCGCAGGAGATGGCCGTCGTGCCGAGCGCCGCGCTCGTCGTGAACTACCCGCGCGCCCCGGGCGGTGGCGGAGGAGGCGGTTTCTTCCAGCAAGCGCAACAGAACCCGGCGGAGGCCGCCGCCGCGCGCGACCGCCAGATCGAACAACTGCGAAAACTGCTGCGCGACGCGGAAGCCTACGGGCGCGCGATGGACGCGGCGGAGCGCGACCGCAACCTGCCGCGCCCGGACGCCGACGTGGTGCTCGCATCGCTCGTGCCGTTTGTGCGCGGCGAGCGTCCCGTCGTCTTCCGCGCCGTGCGCGAGGCGGAGATACGCGCCGCCATACGCTTCAGCGAGGAGATGAAACTGAAGCCCATCATCCTCGGCGGCGCGGACGCGTGGAAGATCGCCGCGTTCCTCAAAGAGCGCAACGTCCCCGTCATCTTAAACAGCGTGTTCAACCTGCCGAGCCGCGAGGACGATTTTTACGACGTGATGTTCGAGAGCGCGGCCAAGCTCCAACAGGCGGGCGTGCGTTTCGCACTCTCGACGGGCGATGCGGGCGCGGAGGTGCGCGACCTGCCTTACCGCGCCGGGATGGCCGCCGCCTTCGGCCTCTCGCGCGCCGACGCCTTGAAGTCCGTCACGCTCTACCCGGCGCAGATCATGGGACTCGGCGACCGCCTCGGCTCAATCGAGACGGGCAAAATCGCCAACCTCGTCATCACGGACGGCGACCTGCTCGAAGCGCGCACGCACATCCGTCATCTCTTCATCAACGGTCGCCAGGTTCCGCTCAACAGCCGCCACACGGAGTTGTACGAACAATTCAGAAACAGGAAGTAGGGAGACTATAAGTAGTAGATGAATTAACCGGACGAGCGGCAGGCTTCAAAGGCAGCCGGGACTCACGCGTCCCGGCTGCCTTTTTTAATCGCCCTGACGGAAAAGACGCTCACCTTTTGGTGAACGTCTTTCGTCGCGCGTCGTTTGTCGCTAAAGCCGTTTACATCTCCGCATCGGAGAGAAGCAGGTTGGGTGCGCCGGGTTCGGCGAGGCTCAAAATGGCGGTGATCAATTCGTCGGGGGCAACCGGCTTCGGGACGAACATGTTGAACCCGGCGGCGAGCGCGCGCGTGCGATCCTCGATCCGGACGTAGGCGGTTAAAGCGATAGCGGGAATCGGCTCACCCTCGCCCGTCTCGCGCGCCCTGACTTTGCCGATGAGCGAGTAGCCGTCTTCGCACGGCATCGCCAGATCGGAGATGAGCACGGTCGGCCTGTACCATTGTAGCGCTTCGAGCGCGGCGGCGGCGGTCGAGGCGGTCTGCACCGTCGCCCTGTACTCGGTCAGGAGGGCTGAGAGCGTGTTGAGCGTGTCCTGATCGTCGTCAACGATCAGGACGCGCACGCCGTCGAGCGAAGGCAGCGATTTGACGAGCGGCGCGCCCGCTTCCTCGTGCCGCCACGGGTAACTCTCGCCGGCGCTCCTGCCTTGCGCGCCCTGCGGCGGGGCGGCGGCCAGCGGAAGGCGGATGATGAAAGTTGCGCCGCACCCTTGCCCCCCACTGTCGGCCTGCACCGTGCCGCCATGCAGTTCTACCAGATGCCGCACAATCGAAAGACCGAGACCAAGCCCGCCGTGCGCGCGCGTGCTTGAACCGTCGGCCTGCCGGAAGCGGTCGAAGATGTAGGGGGCGAAATCGGGACTGAACCCGCAGCCCGTGTCGCTCACCGTGAGTTGCGCGTCGGAGTTTGCGCGCTCCAGGCGCATTTCGACGCGCCCGCCCTGCGGCGTAAACTTGATGGCGTTCGAGAGCAAATTCCAGACGACCTGCTGCAAGCGGCTGGCGTCGCCCGCAACGCGGCGCGCCGATGGATCGAGCGTCACTTTCAGTTGAATGCCTTTGGATTCGGCTGCCAACTGCACGGAATCAATCGCGGCGTTGATGACCGAAGCCACGTCAACCGATTCGATGTTGAGGCGCAGTTTGCCGGTGATGACGCGCGACACGTCGAGGATGTCTTCGACGAGTTGAGCCTGCGACTTGGCGTTGCGTTCAATCGTCTCCAGAGCGCGAGCCGCCTTATCTTCACTCAGATTGCCTTTGCGAAGCATGTGCGCCCAGCCGATGATGGCCGTCAGGGGCGTGCGCAGTTCGTGCGAAGCGGTGGCGAGAAACTCGTCCTTCAGGCGATTCGCGCGCTCGGCATCGGCGCGCGCCATCTGCTCCTGTGCGAGCGAGACGCGCAGGCGCTCCTCTGCTTCCTTGCGCTCCGCGATCTCGGCTTCGAGCGAGCGCGCCTTCTGCTGCAACCCGATGATGTTGCGCAGGCGTTCGTCGGCACCGGAGAGCGCGGTGTAACTTTCTGCCGGGATGACGCGCGTGTGCGTCGTGCATACGTTGCCGAGTCCGGCGGCGAACGATTCGCCGTTAAAGCCGTTCATCGGGTAGGCGCAAAAGAGCGAGAAGGTGCGCGTCCGGTGCAACTCGTTCCAGAGTTCTTCGACCCGGATCGCGGCGTCGCAATTTCCTTCCGCCCACAGGAGCGCGACCATCTCACCGAAAATCCGCACGCGCTGCCGACCCTCCGCCGCACCCGCGATGATGCCGCCGACGACCTTCGCGAAACGCACCGCATCCGGCTGTGCGCCCGACATGAACTTCGACAAAATCTCGGACGCATCCAACGAGACGTACTGGCCGCACGCGCGGGCTGCGTCCACGTCCAATCCGCGCGCGCGCAAACGCTCGTCCAGAGAATCGCGGTGCGCCTTCGTCGCCACGACGATACAGGCGTCGCCCTCCGCCAGACCCGCGCCGATGAAGCCGCCGAGTGAGTTCAGGAGAAATTCGTCCGCCTCGTAGAACTGCACGAAATGCTCCGGCTCGCTCATCGCGCTCCAATCAGCGATGGGCGCAAGTTCCGGCATCGTCGTGTCGTAGGCGTTAGCGCGAACCTGATCACTCATATTTTTTGCTTCGAGCAAAAGGACGATTCCCTCGCATCAACCGTATCAATGTCTCCACGTTTCAAACTCAAGCCTTTGCACATCAATTCCCGTCACACCATGCAAACACGCCGGGCGCAATTCTTGATTTAACTCGCGCGGGTCGTGTTGTTGCCAGGGAAGTTATTAAAACCCTCCGGCCTCGTCGAAGCCGAAAGCGGTTCGGTCTTCCAGAGTCGGCCAAACCTTAGTGCGGTCAGGGGATGCCCGCGCGCACATTCTAGCTCGCCTTCGACCGTAAAAGCCAGAGCCGGACGGCCTTCGCATTCATCGTGGCTTCACCCGTTCAAAGAAATGCGAGTTCGACATCGGCGGCGCGGCATCAGTGTCGTGACACCGGAGTGAAATCTTTAGCCCTGTTCATGTCTGTCTCATATTATTCAACCGACCAGAGCGTGCATTTGTCGGGGAAGCCGCCGAGTTCCTCGCCCGTGTGTTCCGTCCACTTGAGATGCTTGTGCCTTGCCGCGCGCAAGGTATCAACGTCTTCCTTTACTTTTGCACTGACCCAAATGCCGCCATGCTTCGCTTTGGCCTCGACCCTCGCCGCCATGCTCACCTGCTGACCGAAAGCATCGCCCGCCGCAACTTCCACCGGCCCGATGTGAATGCCTGCGCGAATCCTGACCGACTCATGACCCGTCTGGCGCTCTAGCGAGAGTGCGAAATCCAGCGCAGCGGCGGCGTTGTGGAAAGCGGCCATTACTGAGTCGCCGATGGTTTTGATCAGGTAGCCTTGTCCGCGTTTGACGAATTCACTGGCCTGCGCGAAGTGCGCTTCGCGCGCCTGCCGCCAGCGCTCGTCGCCAACCTCCACGTTGAGTTTGGTGCTCCCCAACACGTCCGTGAAGACGATGGCGACCGTTGCGATGTCAGCGCCGCCCGCCCATTGCTTGAAGTTCTCCGTGCGCAACTCGGCGGACGCGGCGACGAGTTCGCCGCCGCGCTCCATGCTCGCCTCCGCGCGACTCTCCATCGCGGCGATCTGCGAGAGGAACTTTTG
>DASQDV010000417.1:0-2980 GCA_035633995.1 Pyrinomonadaceae bacterium
CCGCCCGCGTGCAGTTTCGTCATCACGACTTCGGCGGCGGATTTGCGCTCGCCCTTGTGGTAATCCACCGGGATGCCGCGCCCGTTATCAATGACCGTGATCGAGTTGTCGAGATGGATCGTGACATCTACGGTGTCGCAATAGCCTGCGAGCGCTTCGTCAATCGAGTTATCTACGACTTCGTAGACCAGGTGATGCAGGCCGATGTCGCCGGTCGAGCCGATGTACATGGCGGGACGCTTGCGCACCGCCTCGCGCCCTTCGAGAACCGTGATCGAAGTTGAGTCGTAGCCCATAATTTTCTTATTTGAGTTAATTGCTGTTGACAAACCAAGTTCCTCTTTCTAACTGCTAAAAACAAGCCTTTGTCGTTTGAGACCCCTTGTGCGGAGACGACGGAAATCGTGCTTGATTTAGATGCTCGAAGCGCCCTTCGAGGATGTCGAAATCCGGTCGCCGGGAGCCATTGTCGAACTGGCCGCGCCGTCCCTCACCTCGAAAATTTCGGCGCGCGCGGCATACTGCTCGACGAGGCTTTCTTTGGAGGTCGTCACAAAGGTCTGCGTGCGCCCTTCGAGATACTCCAGCAGGTGATTGATGCGTCTCCGATCAAGCTCGGCGTCCACGTCGTCGAGCAAAAAAACCGGATACTCGTTGTGCCACGAATGATACACGGAAATTGCAGCTAAGTCAAGTATTATCAATGCGCTACGCTGTTGGCCGGAACTGCCGAAAGAGCGTATGTCCCGTCCGTCAAACAGCACTTCCAATTCGTCTCGGTGCGTCCCGATCAGAGAGTATCCCGCGCTCATTTCGGCCTGCATCCGAAACTGCAAACGCTCGGCAATCAGCGCCTCGTAGTCGCTCAAATCGCCCTTGCCTTCGAGCGACGAAACGTAGCGCACGGTCACTTCCTCGCGCCCGAACAGGCGGCGTTCGAGGACTGCGTTGATGCGTTCGACGTAGTCCGTGCGGGCGCGATGAATGGCGGCGCTCAGAGCGACGAGTTGCTCGTTCCAGGGGGCGAGGCGTGCGGCGGTTTCGGCGGCGCTCAATTCGGCATCGGCGGCGTCTTGCAGGAGGCGGTTTTTCTGTTTGATGACGCGCTGGTAATCGGCGATTGTCTGCACATAGGCATGGTGCATCGAGACGACGCCGCGATCCAAAAACTTCCGACGCGCTTCGGGCGCGCCGCGCACGACCTCCAACTCGTCCGCCGTGAAAGCGACGACGTGGAGTTGGCCGAGATAGCGCGCGACGGATTCGCGTTTGCCGTTGACGGTGAGCGTCTTGGTGTTGTTTTGAATGGCGACCTGTAAATCGCGCTGAACTTCCTCGCTACGCGCGACGCGACCGCGCACGACGGCCAATTCTTCGCCGAAGCGGACGGCCTCCTGAGGTTTCTGCGTGCGGAAGGACTTGGACGTGGCGAGCAGATAAATGGCCTCCAGCCAGTTTGTTTTGCCCTGCCCGTTGTCGCCGTAGATGAGGTTGAGTCCCGCGCCCCAGGAGACTTTGCCGCTCAAATTTCTGAAACAGTGAGCCTCAAGTGATTCGAGCAGCATGTGTCGAATTTTAACACACGCTCACAGTCGGCGTCGCGCCCGCCGCAGTGGCGGGCGCGGGCTGGAAGGATGAAGGCGCGGAGTTCTTAAGTTCGAGTTTCTTAAGTTCAGCGATCACAGGCGCATCGGCATGACGATGTACTTGTAATCGTAGTCGGTGTCGGAGGCGAGGCGGAGTTGCGCCTGTGAATTTCCGTCCTTGAACTCGAAGGCGACCTGGCCGTCGCTGGCGACGTTGAGGAAATCCTGTAGATACTGTGCGTTGAAACCGATCTCGGTTTCGTCGCCGACGTATTCCGTCGAGACGCTTTCGCGCGCCTCGCCCTCTTCGGCCGTCTGCGAACTGATTTGCAGATTGTTGTCCGCAAGATGGAATTTGATCGCGTGCGAGCGGTCGTCGGCCATCAGGGCGACGCGGCGTATGGCCTGACCGAGTGCGGCGCTCTCGAACATGGCCGACTTGTCGTTGTTCTTCGGGATGACCATGTCGTAGTTCGGAAACTGGCCGGTGAGCGTGCGCGAGATCAGGAGTCTGGGGCCGACCTCGAAGTAAATGTGGTTTTCGTCGGTGGCAAGACCGATTTCGCCTTCGTAGCCGGCGGTCAACTTCGTCAACTCGGCGAGCGTCTTGCGCGGGATGAGAGCGTCCAGCGCTTCTTTCGGGGCGTTTTCGCCCAAATCCTTGCGCTCGATGTAGGCGAGGCGGTGGCCGTCGGTCGTGATCATGCGCCCGCCGGTTTTGTCGAGGATGAATTTCGCGCCCGAAAGCGTGTAGCGCGATTCTTCGAGCGTGATGGCAAAAATGGTGCGGTCGATGAAAGTTTTGAAAACGCTGGCGGGCAGTTTGATTGACGAGGCACGGAAATTAGGAATTTCGGGAAACGTGTCGCGCTCGACGCCCGCGATGCGAAAGTTTGAACGCTCGCACTTGACGCTCGCCCAGTTGTTCTCGTCCTTGCGAAAGTTGACGGTCGAATCGGGCAGCACGCGCGCGATCTCGAACAGCTTGCGCGCGCTGACGCACATCGAGCCGGAGGTCTTGATGTCGGCTTCCGCTTCGCAGCGCAGCGTGGCGTCGAGGTCTGTGCCGATGAGGCGAATCGTGTTTTCGCCGACCGACTCGATGAGGATATTTGAGAGCACGGGAATCGTGTTCTTCTTCTCGACAATGCCCTGCACGAACCCAAGCTCTTTTTGCAGAGCGTTCTTGCTAATGCTGAATTCCATCTTACGGAGTCTCCTCTAAAAAATAGCTGTCTGAAACTGTTCGTCTCAAAGTGCTTTTCAAAAATCGCCTTTTACTATTTATACTAATTTAATACCTTGTATATATATCTAGTAGTAGTAGTAGGGCCTGTGGAAATGTGGAAAAGTCACTTTATTGTTGTATCCAAAGGAATTGTTTTCCACAGGGG
>DASQDV010000418.1:0-4793 GCA_035633995.1 Pyrinomonadaceae bacterium
CCCTGACGGACGAACGCGCCCACTCCGACCGGCGTTGCCACCACCTGACCGGAGGCTTGCGAGGCCACGTCCGAAGTCTCTTCGGCGACGAGGCTGCCGGTTGATTGAATGTAGGACGGCACTTCGCGCGCGACGGCCTTCGCCGTCGTGACGGCGACGGGCGCGGACGCGTCAGACGTGTTCGGCGTATTGGCCGCCGCCGGCTCGTTAGTGTTCTCTTTCGCGTTGGCCTTCGAGGCGGAGCGCCCGCCGCACGAGGCCGCGCCGAAGATGGCGAGAGCGAGCAAGAGACACGGCAGAGCGCGCGTTTGTATTTTAGGGGAGATGAATGAAACAGACATAAATAGACCTATCAACCTTTAACCTTTTGACCTGATTAACTGTAAACGTACACGCCCGCCCGCCGGTTACACAAATCTTCGCGCTCGCGTGCCACTCGCGGCAGTTGCTGTTGAGATGTTTAAATCTACTCGGGGGCTTGCCCCGCCATCACGGGAAACTTGAGATTAAATGTATTAGAGTGTCGAATATGTCACAGGGGGAAATCCAAATGTTTGAATGGCAGGCGACGCGCACGGCGCGTCTGCGCGAGTTTTTCGATTTGGGGGCGAACCGTGAATTAATCGGCGCGGATGCCGCGAAGTTCGAGCCGCTGCCCACGGAGATGGCCGAGGGTCTCGCACATTTCCAGATCGAGTGGCACGTCATCCCTTCGGCGGAAGCCGTCGCGCTCGACGACGCTTATCTGGCGCGGCTCTACCCATCGGTCGCGCGCGACTTCACGAAGATGCGCGAGCACGGCCACAGTTACCGCGATCAACTCCTGAACGGGCACAAAAAACATCAGGGGCGCATCGTCGGCGTGGAGACGACGCGCAAGCCGCGTTACCTTCCCGGCAACCGGCAGTTCTACGGCACGGCCTACGGCCACGACCCCACCGCCGACCCGCTCGCGCCCTACATGGGACGCGCCGGAATGATGAACGGCACGCGCTACGCGCACAACTATCTCTCCCTGCGCACATTCATCACGGTCGTCAACGAAGACTGGCGCGCGCGCAATATTTTGCCTGCGGGCTACCGCGTGACCGTCTGCCCGCCCGCCGTCTTCAACCTCGTCGGCACCATCTTTCATCCCGAATGGAGCGAGACCGAGACGCTCGAACTCGGCTTCTACCGCGACGCGCAGGGCAACGCCACCTGCTTCGCCGTCGGCTCGCACGCGCCCGGCGACTTCTCTCACATCAGCGAAATCGAAGGCGAGGGCGACTGGTCGCTCGCCGGTTTCCGCCTCGCTCTCGTGCCCGACGAATAAAAACGTCGTGAATCATAAATCGTGAATAGAGAAATCCAACTTTTTCTATTCACGATTTACGATCCACAATTTTTTCCTCCCGTGCGCGGGGGAAGCCGTCGCCCGTCCTCCGGTCGCACGATTTCGGTGGCGTATGTTTTCGGTGGCTTATTGTCGCTAATCGCGGCGAAAAATGAAAGCGGCGGGGGCGCGGAGTCTCTCGTCGAGGCGGCGACGGTAAAAAACCTGTAACCGGACGGGCGCGCCTGTCGTCTTGCAACATGACTGGCCGGATTGAGGCTTCATTCTCTCCTGTGTCCGATGCGGCTCAAAGTAATTCACAATCATTGGAGATAAAAGGACAGATGAAATTAACTCGTTCGAGAAACATTATTGGCGGACTGGCGCTGGCCGGGACGCTCGCGCTGTCGGGGGTCGTGGGATTCGCGCAGCAGGGAACAAATGATGGCGCGCAGCAGGGCGGCCAGGAGCGCGGCGGGAAGCGTCACGGCGGGATGCACGGCGACGGCGACCACAAAGGCGGGCGCGGCATGCGCGGCGGCTTTGGCCGCTTCGGCGCGAACCTTAATTTGACCGACGCGCAGAAGGCGCAGATGGATCAGATCGTCGCGCGCTACCGCGAGACGGCGAAAGCACAGCGGCAGCAGCAGGGTCGCGGCGAACGTCGCGGCGGCTTCGACATTTTCAACGGCGGCACGTTCAACGAGGCCGAAGTTCGCGCGGCAGCGCAGGCGAGAGCGAACGCGCAGGTCGAACGCGAAGTGGCGCACGCGCGCATGATGTCGGAGATGTACGCCGTGCTGACGGCGGAGCAGAAGGCGCAACTCGCCGCCGAACGCCAGCAGCGCGAGCAGAGGCGGCAGGAGCGTCGCACGCGTCGCAACGCCGTCGTCACGCCGACGAGCAGAACCTAACGCTCAGGCAGACAGCGTCTCGCTGATTCGGAAACCAGGACTCTCCCCTTCAAAATTTCATGGAGGGTATGATGAAAAGTAAGCTCAAGGTAACCATGTTGATGTGCGCGCTCGTCGTCGGCCTTGCGGCGACGGCGGCGGCGCAGACAACTTACCGGACGCGCAACGGGCGCACGGTGACGGTCTACAACAACAACCGGCGCGTCGTGCAGACGCCGCGCGGTCGCACGATTGTGCGTCGCCCGAACGGGCGCAGCGTGGTCATCCTGCCGAACGGCCGTCGCGTCGTGCGCAGTTCGCGCAGTCGCCAGTATTACCCGCAGACGAACCGCTCGCGCACGTTCCGCACGCGCGACGGCAGGCTCGTCACCATCTTGCCGAACGGCAGGAGAATTTATCGTTAAATTGTGGACATTCAAGGAAGGGGTGAAGTATGAAAAGGACGTTAAGCGCAGTAGCGATATGCCTCGTGCTGCTCGCGGCGACGGCCAGCCCGGCATGGGCGCAGACTTATCGCAGCGGGCGCTACAACGGGCGCAGCACGGCGGCGCAGCAGTATCGCAGGTATGACAACTCGCGCCGGTCGAATTATGATCGGCGTTACAACGAGCGTTCCGTCTGGGACAGAAGCCGCGACAAGATCACGGTGGCGGGCGGGACGGGCGCAGGCGCAGTTGTCGGCGCGCTCGTCGGCGGCAAAAAGGGCGCGATTATCGGCGCGCTCGTCGGCGCGGGCGGCTCGGCGTTGTACACTTACAAAGTGCGCGACCGCCGCAACGGACGCTTTCGCCGTTAAGAACCGCTGAGCAGATGCCGGTGTAACAGGTAAAGGGGCGGCTCTCGGTCGGAGGGCTGCCCCTTTTGTTTCGCACTCCGCACGGGGTGCGCGCTCTGAACACCTCGCGGAGACGGCGCGTGCGGCGGCGCTCGCAAGCGGCACGGACAGTTGACACTTATGGACGAGATGGCCGACAACTTCGACGCGCTCGCGCACGATGACGACCTCGCGCCGAACGCGTCCGTTGTCGCGCCGTCGGACGGCGAACTCGTCGGCCGCGCCGTTGCGGGCGACGAGACGGCTTTTGAAGAACTGTTCAATCGCCACCGCCGCCGCGTCGCGCTCATCGCCAGCCGCTTCTTCCGCCAGCGCGAACAGATCGAGGAGGTCGTGCAGGAGAGCTTCATGAAAGCCTACTTCGCGCTCTCGGACTTCTCCAACCAGCAGGAAAACTCTTTCGCCTCCTGGATCGCGCGCATCGCCTTCAACGCCTGTTACGACGAGTTGCGGCGCATGAAGCGACGACCCGGCGGCGCGGCGACGGATGATTTGTCGGAAGAAGAGGGCGCGCGGCTGCAAACACAACTGCGCGCCGAAGGGGCGGGCGACGACGTGGAGGCGGCCATCGTGGCGCGCGATCTGGCCGAGAAGTTGCTCGCGCGCCTCAGCCCCGAAGACCGGCTGCTGCTTGTGATGCTGGATGTCGAAGGGCTGTCGGTCGCCGAGATCGGGGAGACAAACAGTTGGACTGTCTCGAAGGTCAAAGTCCGCGCGCACCGTGCGCGGGCGCGGCTGCGCCGCGTGCTCGAACGATTCTTGTAACCGGCGCGCACACGCGCGCGTTTTCACTAACGAAGCCGCCCCCGTCGGAGACGGCGGCTGAAGAGAGCGGGTAAAACTCAAATGATCGGCAATAAGAAAAAGGGCGTGACGGACGCAGAGTTGGACAGGCTCGGCCGTGCCGTCGTCAGCGCCGCCTCTGCGAACGAAGCGGAGGCGGAGGCGGTCGCCAACGCGCCGTTTTTGTACGCGCGCCTGCGCTCGCGCATCGCCGCCGAAGAGGAGCGTCGCGCCGTCGGGGGCGACACGTGGCTGGCGCTGCTCGGCGTCGTCTGGCGCAGCGTGCCCGCGATGGCGCTCGTCGCCGTCTTTGCCTTCATCCTGTTCTGGACTTCTAACTTCGGCGGCACGACGACGGCGTCGCCCGGCGTCCTCAGCGACGAAGCGTTGATGGACACGCGCGAGGCCGGAATCGAGCGCGTCGTGTTCTCAGACCGCCGCGCGCTCTCAAGCGACGAGGTGCTCGCGACGATCCTGAACGAAGACGAGCGGGGGGACACGAGATGACGCCGCGCGGCATGACCCGACTCAAAATCCTGCTGGTGCTCGTCGGCGTCTTCCTGCTCGGCGGCGTAACGGGCGCGTCGCTCGACAGCTTTTACCGTCTGCGCGGCCACGCGCGCCCCGGCGGCGAACGTCGCGGCGGCGGCAGGGGCGACATGTTCGAGAAGATGCGCCGCGACCTCAACCTGACGGAGCAACAGTCAACCGAGATACGCACCATCCTCGACCAGACGCGCAACGAATACCGCGCGCTGCGCGCCGAAGCCCGCCCGCGCTACGACGCCGTGCGCCAGAACGCGCGCACGCGCATACGCGCCCTGCTCACGCCCGAACAACAGAAAACTTTCGACGCCAAGAACGCCGAGCGAGACGCGCGGCGCGATGACGACGACAAATAGACGAAACCGGCGAAAAACAAGAAGCGCGCCCTTGACGATTCATC
>DASQDV010000419.1:0-1550 GCA_035633995.1 Pyrinomonadaceae bacterium
GTCTCGTCAACGTCGAGCGCGGGCAGCATGTAGCCTTTGCGTCCGGTCTGCGAGCGCTCGAAGATCAGCGCCTCGTTCTGCGTGATGTGCGTGCTGGCTTTCGTGTTCATCGGTTTCAAGTTTCAGATTTCAAGTTTCAGGTCTGAGGTTCTAAGTTCTTTAACTTGAAACCTGAAACCTGCAACTTGAAACTTTATTTCGTCAGTTCTGCGAGTCCTGCGACGAGCGCGTCTATCTCGCTGCGTGGGTTGGTTTCGGTGACGCAGACGAGCAGGTCGTTCGGGCGTTCGGGGAAGTAGCGCGACAGGGCGAGGCCGCCCGTGATGTTGCGCTCGCTCGCTAAACGCCGGAGCAATTCTTCCGCCGCGACGGGCGCGCGAACGACGAACTCGTTGAAGCGCGGAGTCCCGCCGTAGGGAAGCGAGAAGCCTTCAATCTCGCCGATGCGGCGCGCGGCGTAGGCCGCCTTTTGCGCGCACTGCATGGCGACTTCCTGCAAACCGCGACGTCCGAGAGTTTCCAAATAGATCGTCGCCATCAGCGCGATCAAGCCTTCGTTGGTGCAGATGTTCGAGGTGGCCTTTTCGCGGCGGATGTGTTGCTCGCGCGTGGCGAGTGTGAGCACGAAACCGCGCCTGCCTTCCTTGTCTGCCGCGACGCCGACGAGACGACCGGGAAGTTGCCGTGCGTATTTTTCGCGCGTGGCGAAGAGGCCGAGATAGGGGCCGCCGTAGCTTAAGGGCACGCCGAACGATTGGCCTTCGGCGACGACGATGTCCGCGCCCGCTTCGCCCGGCGCGCGCAGCAGGCCGAGCGAAATACTTTCGGTGACGCAGACGACAAGAAGCGCGCCGACTTTGTGCGCGCGTTCCGCGAGCGCGCTTACATCTTCGACGCAGCCGAAGAAGTTAGGCGACTGGACGACGATGGCCGCCGTCCCTTCGTCGAGCGAGCCGAGTTCGTCGAAGTTGGTCGTGCCCGTCTCTGCGTCGAACCCGGCGCGGATGAGATCGATTCCGGCGTGCGCCACGTAAGTTTCTGCGACGTGCAGATATTCCGGGTGGAGCGCGCCCGAGACGATGACCTTGCGGCGGCGCGTGACGCGCTCGGCCATCAGGACGGCTTCTGCGACAGACGTTGAGCCGTCGTACATCGAGGCGTTCGCCACGTCCATGCCGGTCAACTGGCAGACGAGCGTTTGAAACTCGAAGATGGCTTGCAGCGTCCCTTGCGAAATTTCCGGTTGGTAGGGCGTGTAGGCCGTGAAGAACTCGGAGCGCGTGATCAAACTGTCAACGATGGTCGGCTGGTAGTGCGAGTAAGCGCCCGCGCCGAGGAAACTGGGGCGATGCGCCGCCGTGTTCTTCGCGGCGATTGCTTCGAAGCGCGCGATGAGTTCGGGTTCGGAGAGCGCGTCGGGCGTCTTGAGCAGATCGCGCAGGAGTATGTCAGCCGGAATGGTGTCGAAAAGTTCTTCCGGCGCGTTCAAACCGACTGAGCGCAGCATCTCGGCGCGCTCCTCCGGCGAGTTGGGAATGTAGCGCAACTTC
>DASQDV010000420.1:0-1586 GCA_035633995.1 Pyrinomonadaceae bacterium
TCGCCGCGCGCGGCCTTGCGCGTACCGACCGCGACCGCGCCGCCGCCTCAGTCCTCGCCGCGCTCCTCGGCGAACGCTGGGTGGCAGCCATCAAGGAATTTCAACCCAAATCAACTTTCGCGCGCCACGACGCGCACAACCTTTCCGGCACGATGCTGCTCGGCGCAAGCGTCGCGCCCGCCGCCGCCGCGCAGACGCTCGAAGCGGCGCGCACGCTCCTGCGCTCGCTCGCCGCATCGCAAGTCACCGCCGCCGAACTCGAACGCGCTCGCCGCGCCGCGCTCGCCGCGCTCAACGAACGCCGGAATCAGCCCGACGCGCTCGCAGACAACTGGCTCGACGCAGCCATCTATAATTCCACGCCCGCCGAAGAAGAGACGGCGCTGAACGCCCTGACCGCCGCCGACGTGCAGCGCGTGGCCGCGCGCCTCTTCAACGATGCGAAACTGGCAAGCGTCGTCGTCGGCGACGCCGCGCAGCTTCGCAACGAACTGGCGCGTTTGAGCGGCGGCATCGAAGTTTCCGGGGCGAGCGCAAGCGCCCCGGCCACCGCGTCAGAGCCGGTAACGCCCAAACGCCCGTAGTCAATTCACAAAAAAATCGCAAGCTGCCTGCAACCAAACGCCCGCGCAAAATCTTTTAAGGTGTCAACGCCAACAAGTCTTAATGAAACTGAGCGACGGCAGGAGCACGCGCGTCGAGTCAATTCGATGTTCGCGGGCATCGCGCGCCGTTACGATCTTTTGAATCACCTGTTGTCGGCGAACATCGACCGGCGCTGGCGCGGACTTGTGGCCGAACAATTGCGCCCTGCGCTCGGCGCGGGAACGCGCACGCTCGACGTGGCCTGCGGCACGGGCGATCTCGCGCTCACGCTCTCCGCAGCCGGAGAGACGCGCGTCACCGGGCTTGATTTCTGTCGCCCGATGCTCGAAGTCGCGGCGCAAAAGGCGGCGCAGAGCAGGAGCAGGATTCCTTTTGTCGAGGCCGACGCGCTCGCTTTGCCGTTTGCGCCGGAGACGTTCGATGTCGCGACAATCGCCTTCGGATTGCGAAATCTGGCGAGCGTCGAAGGCGGCCTCCGCGAGTTGTTTCGCGTGCTCAGGCCGGGAGGGCGCGTCGCCGTCTTAGAGTTTTCGCACCCGGTCGTGCCGGGCTTTCGCGCTCTTTTTCAGTTCTACTTCACGCGCGTGCTGCCGCGCATCGGCGGACTCGTCAGCGGCGAGCGCGGCGCGTATGAATATTTGCCGGATTCCGTGTCGCGCTTTCCAGACCAGAAACGCCTGGCCGAGTTGATGCGCGAAGTCGGTTTCGAGGGGGTGTCGTATCAGAATTTGACGGGCGGCATCGCGGCTCTGCATCTGGGCACGCGCCCGCCTCGCAAATGATTTGAGCTTGGCTTGCGTTGCTGGTGAAGTAGCGCAAACCGAAAACGTAGTCCGATGGATTTTGGTCATTCCTGCGCGACGGTTGTCGGGGCTGTTCGCGTGACGAAAGACATAATTTCCGTCGGGCTACGTTTTTTAAGAACAGTGATTAAGTGACGAGTGACAGGTGACAGGTTAAAGACAGGTTCTGTTTTTCAC
>DASQDV010000421.1:0-2283 GCA_035633995.1 Pyrinomonadaceae bacterium
CGATCCGCCGACGTGGTTCAACGAGGGGCTGGCCGAGTATTACAGCACGTTCGAGATCGAAAACGACCGCGAGGTCTTGCTGGGCAAGCAGATCGTCAACCACATCCTTTTGCTGCGTGAGAGGTTCATGCGGCTCGAAGATTTGTTGCGCGTCACGCGCCGCTCGCCCGTTTACAACGAGCGCGAAAAAAAGGGCGTCTTCTACGCGCAGTCGTGGGCGCTCGTCCACTATCTGTTGCAGAGCAATCAGGGGCAGCGCATCCCGCAACTCGGTCGCTTCAGCGAATTGCTCGCCGCCGGAAAGCCGCTCGAAGAGAGTTTCCAGCAGGCTTTCCAGACCGACTTCAAGACGATGGAGCAGGAGTTGCAAAAGTACGTGCGCAATAACACCTATCGCATGAACGCCTTCACGGCCGTCAAGCCGCTCGTCTTTGAAGGAGAGATGCAGAGCACGACTTTGACGGAGGCCGAGGCGTTGGCCTATCTCGGCGACCTGCTCCTGCACAGCAACCGGCTCGAAGACGCCGAGGCGCGCTTGCAGCAGGCGCTCACGCTCGCGCCCGACCTCCCGATGGCTCAAGCCTCGCTCGGCATGTTGCGCGTGCGCCAGAACCGCCTCTCGGACGCGCGCGAGCATTTGCGCAAGGCCGTCGCCGCCAACTCGCAAAACTACCTGACGCATTACTACTACGCCTACGCGCTCAGCCGCACCGCCGCCTCGCCCGGCCTCGTCTCACGCATTTCGGCGGAGACGGCCGAGGCCATGCGCGCCGAACTGAAAAAGGCCATCGAACTGAACCCGCGTTTTCCCGAACCCTATTACCTCTACGGCGTGGTCAGCCTGGTGACTAACAGCGAACTCAGCGAGGCCGCGCGCCTGTTGATGGTGGGGCAGACGCTCGCGCCCGCCCGCCACGACTTCGGCCTCATGCTCGCGCAAATCTACCTGCGCAAGCAGAACTTCACGGCGGCGCGCAAAGCTCTCGAACGCATCGCGCAGAGTCAGAACGCGGAGGAGCACACGCGCACGAGCGCGCAGGCGCTAATCAATCAGATCAACACGGTCGAAGCGCAGATCGCGGAGGTGAAACGACAGGGCGGCACGGTGGTCTTCGACAACTCGCCCGCGCCCTCGCCTTCGGGCGAAGGCGTGGTCTTGGAGATGGGCAAGCCCACGATCAAGAAGCGCACGGAGGGCGAGCAGGTGCGCGGGATGCTCACGAAGATCGAATGCACGGGTGGCGAGAGCGCGATCTTCCATGTCAAGGCAGGCGAGCGCCTCTACAAACTCCGCGCAGAGGCGATGGGACGCCTCGACCTGGTCGCCTACGTGCAGGACGCCGGAAACGAGATCACCTGCGGCGCGCGCAAACCGGAGAGTCTGGTGATCGTCACCTTCCGCCCGAACACAGCGGCGGCCACACGCGCCAAGTTCGACGGCGACCTCCTCGCCGTAGACTTCATCTCGCCCGATATGGAAGTGGAAAAATAGGGACGGAGCAAAGCAAGTAAATCGTGAATCGTGAATCGTAAATAGAGAAAACCTGCTTTCTCTATTTACGATTTACTTGTCCTTATTAGTCCGCGACCGTGTCGTGCTCGTCGGCTTTCTTGACGGGCAGGAGGCTGCGTATGAGATCGTTGAGGCGTTCGAAATCTATCGGCTTGGTGAGATAGCCCTCCATGCCTGCGTCGTAGGCGGCGCGCTGGAAGCCTTCGGTGGTGAAGGCCGTGACGGCGATGACGGGCACGGGGCGCAGGGTCGGGTGCTCGCGGATTTTGCGCGTCGCGCCGAGTCCGTCGAGTCCGGGCATGCTGATGTCCATCAGGATCAGGTCGGGGTGCGTGAGCGAGGCGACTTTGATCGCCGCCTCGCCGTCGGTGGCCGTGACGACGCGATAGCCCGACTGTTGCAGGTGCAGGCTGATGATGACGAGGTTGTCAACCGTGTCGTCAACGACGAGGACGAGGAAATCCTGCGGCGTGAACTCCTGCGTGTTCGCGTCCGCGTGCAGCGGGCTGGTGGGCGGTGCTTCGTTCGGGTGCGCGGCGTCCGCCTCCGCCGATGCCTGAACGGCAGACAGGCCGACGGTGTCGCCGCCCGCCGCCGTCTGGACGAGTTGCCAGCCGCACTTGACGCAGAACCGCACGCCGTCTGGATTTTCGTGGGCGCAAACTGGACAGGACATCATCGCATTATCTTCGGCAGCTCTTTCGCGGTTTTTCACAGCCTCTAAGTATCGCAGACGAGGGGCGGTTTCCGCCAACGGCGAGATGCGCCCG